>NZ_JAVRBN020000004.1:74273-343177 GCF_034531305.2 Nostoc sp. ChiQUE02 | reverse complement strand
GGGAGGCAGTGCGGTCTTCTCTACGAGACGCTGCGCGATGGGGTTTCCCCAAGTAGAGCAACTGCCGTGGAGCAGGGAGAGAAGAACTATTGATTATTGACCAATGCCCATACCCTATGCCCCATGACCCTAACTTTTAGAACGTATACCACTGTGGACCAAGCTTATCTGCGTCGCTGATGGGAGTCTCAACCGCTGTTGTCTCATTTATAGTCCAAATGTTGTCTGCACCAGCTGTCTGATCGCGCCAGTAGATGTCGGTCTTACCATCGCCGTTGAAATCGCCAAGGGATGGTGTCAAGGCCGCGTTATTAGCGGGTAAGAAAGCTTCAGTAGCAACTGTTGTACCATCCATCAACCAAGCGGTGTTTGCACCTGTAGTTCCATTGTGCCAGAAGATATCGGTCTTGCCATCACCGTTGAAGTCACCAATTTTAGAAGTCCAGGATGAGTCAAGTGTCCCCAAAGCACCCTCTGTGACTAAGATGCCATTCATCGTCCAAACCTTGTTCTCACCAGTTTGAGCGTTTCTCCACAGAATGTCAGTCTTAAAGTCGCCGTTGAAATCACCAAGGGTAGAAGTCCAAGCGGCATCTTGTGCTTGCAGCGCAAATTCAGTCTTTTGCGTACCATCCATAAACCAAGCGGTGTTATCGCCGGTTGTCTGATTGCGCCAGAAAATGTCGCTCTTACCATTGCCGTCGAAATCAACAATGCTAGGAGTTAGTGCTGCGTCTGTAGTGTCTAGAACAGTTGCATTCAGAACTGTAGTACCATCCATCTCCCAAATAGCGTTCTCACCAGTTGTGCCATTATGCCAGAAGATATCGGTTTTGCGATCGCCATTAAAATCGCCAATCTGAGGAGTCCAAGCTGGATCAACGCTAGTTAGAGAAGCCGCAGTACCAACTTTGGTTCCATCCATCAGCACAACGCTATTCTCACCGGTTGTCTTATTGCGTAATAAGAAGTCGGTTTTGCCATCAGCATTGAAGTCAGCAATTTTATAATCATAGGCAGATAGGTCAAATTGACCTAGAGAACCCTGTTCAACAACTTTTGTGCCATCCATCAACCGAATGATAATCTCACCGGTTGTAGAATCCACCCAAACTTTGTCAGTTTTGCCATCACCGTTAAAGTCAGGAGTAATCGCCGCACTAGTTAAGTAAGGATTAGGATTGGGATTTGCTGACGTTTTGACAGGCACAGTCACTGGTTCACTTTCTAGTGCTAGTGAAGAACTCTTATTTCCAAACCCCAAATCATAATTTAAACTCTTAAGAGAAGTTGTCAAGATTTCTGATTTTGCAAAAGAATCTGATGCTAATCGAGATGTATTCAAAGATAAGGGTGAGGAATTTGAATTTTCCGGCATGGTGTATTTTTATTATTGGTTGTCATATTTTTTTAACTTTTTTTGGCAATCTCTTTCTGTAACCAAATAACATTTACCAGCTTTTAAATATTTCTTTATAACTATTTTTTCTTTATTAATGTCATTCATTGAAGATAAACATCTATTTGTTTTAAATGATTATTATGAAATTTTCAAGTTCTATACAAACAATTGCAAACTATTTTTTGTGCTTTATGTATATGATTAGTTCTAGATAAAATTGGATGATTTTAGCTATTTAATTTGACACTTAAATTTTGGATAAAATTATACTTATATCTTTAACAGTTAATCAATCAGATAAAAATATCGACAGTAGCCATATTTTTTTACAAATTTACAAATATGCTAAGTAGCTGTGCATGAATAAATTAAAGTTGGTAGTAAGCACTTTAAGCTTGATACCTACTTAAGACAGAATCTATCGCCACATTAGTCCTAATTCATTGGATAAGAACAAGATTTCCGAGTTATTTAAAAAGTGTAGAATCTAAGCCTTTGAATAAAATTGATTATTCTCTAATAATTTATGACTTGAGTAGAAACAAATATTGGCTAGAATAATTTAGATTAGCAACTACCGAGAAGCATTATCTGTGCATCCTCTGGTTGTCAAAAGTGTAAAATAACACAGTACTTTAATACATAAATCAGCTATGCAAGCAGAATATCGGCAGCGTCGCGAGCAGTTAATGGCAAAAATTGGTGATGGTACAGCCATTTTTCGCAGTGCGCCAATGGCAGTGATGCACAACGATGTCGAGTATGTTTATCGCCAAGACAGTGATTTCTTCTACCTGACTGGTTTTAACGAACCACAGGCAGTTGCAGTGTTAGCGCCACATCATTCAGAACATCGGTTTGTGCTATTTGTCCAACCTAAAGATCGCGAAAAGGAAGTATGGACTGGTTATCTTTCTGGGGTAGATGCAGCCAAGGAAATTTATGGTGCTGATGAAGCTTACCCCATTAGCGAGTTAGATGAAAAGTTGCCGCAGTATTTAGAAAAAGCCAGCCGTATTTATTATCACTTAGGACGCGATCGCGCTTTTAATGACCAAATCCTCAGACATTACCAAAGTTTACTGCGGACTTATCCTAGACGTGGTACAGGACCGATCGCTATTGAAGATACTGGCCTTGTCCTCAACAGTATGAGATTGATCAAAAGTGAAGCTGAGTTGGGATTGATGCGTCAAGCAGTAGCGATCGCAACTGAAGCGCACAATTACGCCCAAGAAATTGCTGCACCCGAACGTTATGAGTACGAAATACAGGCGGAGATGGAACGCATCTTTCGAGTGCGGGGTGGGTTAGGGCCAGCTTATCCTTCGATTGTGGCTTCCGGCGTAAATGCTTGCGTACTGCACTACATTGAAAATAATCGTCAAATGCAGGATGGAGAATTACTACTAATTGATGCCGGTTGTGCCTACGGTTATTACAACTCAGATATTACCCGGACATTTCCCGTCGGCGGTAAATTTACGCCCGAACAAAAGACGCTGTATGAGATTGTTTTAGAAGCGCAAAAACAAGCGATCGCTCAAGTCCAACCAGGTAATCCCTTCAAATTAGTTCACGATACAGCAGTGCGTGTCCTCACGGAAGGTTTAGTCGAACTTGGGATTCTCAAAGGTGAAATTGACAAGTTAATTGAAGAAGAGAAATACAAACCATATTATATGCACCGCACTAGTCATTGGTTAGGTTTGGATGTCCATGATGTGGGCGTTTACCAGCACGGTGATGACAAACCGCAAATTTTGCAACCAGGTCAAATTTTGACAGTAGAACCGGGAATTTATATTGTGCCAGATACGAAACTAGCAGAAGACCAGCCAGAGACTGATCCTCGATGGGTTGGCATTGGCATTCGTATTGAGGATGATGTGTTAGTTACGCCTAATGGACATGAGGTGTTAACTGCGGGGGTTCCTAAAGCAGTAGATGAGGTGGAAAGATAAAAAAGGAGTAACGCGAAAAAGTCAGATAATCGTGAAATGAGCAGAGGAAGCAGGGGAAGCAGAGGGAGAAAAGACTCCAGATTTGAATTCTGGGTAAATAAGTAAAGCCCTTTCTGGATAATAAATACACACATTTTTGGGGTCTGCTTAAGTCCCCAACCTCAACAACCTCAAGAGCTTACCCATCTCACAAAATGGTATTGCTCCCGATAAAAATGGGGATGTTTACCATCCCTAAGAGGATTTTGTCAAGCTCTGGCGATTGTAAATCGCAGGTACACAGAAAAAACCCACCTCCGTAGACTTTGCTTGTGTAGTATGCGACTTCTAGTCGCCCTCGCCGTGGTTTTTCTCAACTATTCACTTCTAAGGGAAAAATGACGGTGAAAGTAGAACCAACGCCTACCTGCGAGGCTAGGTTAATTTCACCTTGCAATAGTTTTACCAACCGCGAGACTATTGCTAACCCTAATCCAGTACTATCGGGGAGATAGGGACGATCGCTAGCACTTACACGAAAGTAGGGTTCAAATATCTGGGTTTGGTTTTCTGGTGCAATGCCCATTCCAGTGTCAGAAACGGCGATCGCCCATCTCTGGTTTTCCAACACCTGACACATTATAATTACAGTCCCCGACTCTGTATAACGAATCGCATTACTAATAAGATTTGTAATAATTTGTTGTAATTGAAAAGCATCTGTGACTAATTTTTCGGGAGCGCGATCGCAATCCACCAGGATTTGTAAATTTTTCCCAGCAGCTAAAGGTTCCAACATTTCACACACATTATTGATTAATTCACGCACATCGGTGGGTGCTAGTTGGAGTTTTATCTGCCCTGCATCATAGCGCGAAAGTTCTAGTACATCATTGATCAGATGGAGTAACTGTCTACCATTGCGTAGTACGCGCTCAATATGTTCTAAATTGCTATAGTTGTCTTTTATCTCAGTCTTTCGTCGTTGTTGGCGTAAAAACAGATCCGAGTAGCCAATAATAGAAGTTAAAGGATGTTTCAATTCGTGGGCTAGTTGAGAAAGATATTCTTGATTGGCGCTAATTAACTGCGTAAGTTCCTCATTATGGAGCGTTAGTGATGCTTGCAACTGCTGTAATTCCCGCAAGCGTTCCTCAACATAACTCTTGAAACATCGAGAGATCGCCTCATCTACAATCGCGTCAATCAAACGTATGGAACGAATTATCTCTACAGGCATTCCATTCAATAAATCTGCTTGTAGAGCATCAAATATTACTGTTCGGAGCAGATGATATTCTCTGGCAATTTCTGCTGGATCAAAGCCTTGTTCGGCTCGAATAGCTCCATGCTGGAAACTGGCAGTAACTACTGACTGAATATCATTATCCTGAGATTTTGAAAGCACTGTCACCATTGCTTTCAAAACATCAGGGATGTGATCCTTTACTGCTGTATAAGATAGGTCATCAGCACTTTCAATCCGTCTATCCTTGCGAACTGCTAATATCCATTTATCAAGGATGGTGTCCGTTTTTTCAGCCAGTACTTGACTAAAATCCATTATGTTAAATTCAGCTAGGAGATAGATGAGTAAACTTCCATATGGAAATAGTTTAGCGACTAGAGCGGTGTTTTACCAAATTTAGTAATATGTTTCACCTACCAAAAGAAATAGATTTTATGCATTCTTTCGTTAGCCGGATTAACTAACCGTAGAAAAAAATCATTAAGTATAATATGTATCTTATCTTAAAGAATATAAATATAGTAAGTAACAGCCTTGATGCTTGAGTTAAATTAAAGTCTTTAGCTGACTGTGCAAGGAGTTCACTCACTATTACAACCAAAATTATAAACTTTGATGATTACTGAAAAGCCAGGTAGTCAATTTATCACAGTAGTAAACTAAACAAGATTTATCATAATACATCTGCTGTTACTGAAGCATTGATGTTATATTCCACATATCGATGTTATAGTGTGGATAATTTCGTATCTACTTAGAGTAAGTCAGCCTAATTCAGCGAATCACAGTGGGTGACGTTGGAGCGGAGGAACCAAATTGTGGGGCGTATCTCAGAGAAAGTGAAAAGTTGAGAGTGAAGAGTTAGAAGTTACTTTACTAAATATTCAACTCATAACTGATAACTTTCTTCAGAAGGGCATCTCTCAGCCCTAGCCCGTCAGCTAACTTCGTAGGCATTGGGAGGAGACTGAAGAGACGGCATTTTTATAATGTTCCGATCTCATCGGTGTCCAAGGCTGGTACTGCTCAGAATTTTTGTACCTGCACTTAAATCTGTTGAGGTCGTAAATGATATTTCAACTAAATTTGGCTGCGATCGCAGCGATCGCTGGGCAAGCCGTTTGGAAAAAGACAAAACCTGTCATCTTTAGAGATGTCTTCTTTCTACCTGTATTAGGCTTCTTGGGAATAATTGTGCTGTGGTGGATTGTTGCACTTGCCAATCATGAATTAATGCCCACCCCACCAGAAGCGCTAATCGCTAATCTAGACTACATCTTAAATCCCTTCTATCAAAGAGGCCCAGGCAACTTGGGAATTGGTTGGTTGTTGATAGCAAGTCTGCGGCGAGTATTACTGGGCTTTTTGTTAGGTGCGGTAGTAGCGATTCCTTTGGGGTTTCTAATTGGGATGTCCAGACCGGCAATGCTAGCGCTCAATCCCATTATTCAAATTTTCAAACCCGTATCGCCCTTAGCTTGGCTGCCCATCGCCTTAGCAATTTTCAATTTAGCAGATCCTTCCGCCATTTTTGTCATCTTTATTACTTCCTTATGGCCAACAATTATTAATACCGCTTTAGGAGTTTCTAGCGTTTCTAAAGATTATTTAGATGTGGCACAAGTGCTGGAAATGCCCCGTTGGCGACGAATTACAAAAATAATTTGGCCTGCAAGTCTGCCGTATATTTTTACAGGTTTACGAATTAGTTTAGGCATAGCTTGGTTAGTAATCGTTGCCGTAGAAATGCTTACAGGCGGTATTGGTATTGGGTTTTTTGTCTGGGATGAATGGAGTCGCTTAAACCTGAGTTCAGTCTTTTTAGCTGTGTTGATAATTGGCTTAACTGGGTTAATTCTAGATTATGCTGTGGGTAAACTCCAAGAAGTAGTAACCCATCGCCCTAGAACTTCCAACTAACAAAATTCGGCTGCTATCAAAACAGCAAAATAAAATACAACGAGACTCTGCGTCTAAAGCTTGAGCAATTAATCACCAATGGAGCTACAAAAATGGGTGATATAAACTGGACTCGACGAGATTTTATTAAGGGAATAGGAGCAACCACAACAGGAATAGCGCTGTCCTCCTGTGTAATTTCAGGAGACAGATCCGCCAAAGGGCTAACTGAAGAAGCCTTAGCCGTACAACCAGTAGTTAAATCGCAAGACCTAGAAAAGTCCGATCTCACCGTTGGTTACGTTCCTGTTAATGATTGTGCGCCATTTGCGATCGCCTGGAAAAAAGGCTTCTTCCGCAAATATGGTTTGAACGTTACACTTAACCGCGAAGCTAGTTGGGCCACCTCCCGCGACGGTTTAATTTTTGGTCGCCTGGATGCTTCACCCGTAGTATCCGGTGCAGTCACCAACGCCAGAATTGGTGCCGAAGGGGCACGCCACGCCCCCTTGTGTGCAGCCATGACCATTCACCGTCACGGTAACGCCATGACAATGAACAAAGCCATGTGGGATTTTGGGCTGCGTCCGTGGTACGAGTATCAAGAACAATATGGCGATGGCGCTTTAGAAGCCTTTGGGCGCGATTTCCGAGGCTATTTTGACAAGCAGCCGCCAGAAAGCAGAGTTTGGGCGGTAGTATTAAGTTCCGCCATTTACGAATACTTTGTCCGCTACATATCCGCCGCCGCTGGTGTAGATCCGCTTAAAGAGTTTCGGATCATCATCGTTCCGCCCCCTCAAATGGTGACAAACGTGCGGATTGGTGCAATGCAAGCTTACATGGTTGCAGAACCCTGGAATACACGAGCAATTACAGGTAATGAAAACATCGGTTTTACCTTCGCACAAGGTAAAGAAGTCTGGTTGGGACACCCAGATCGTTTGTTGGGCGTGATGGAATCTTTCATCGACAAAAATCCCAAAACCTATCGTTCCCTAGTAAAAGCGATGATTGAAGCTTGTCAGTATTGCAGCAAAGTAGAAAATCGCCAAGAAGTAGCCGAACTACTTACAGACCGTTCCTTTACAGGTGCTAGACCTAAAAAGAAAGATGCCCCAATCGCAAAGTTTACAAGTCCGGGAATTCTCGGTAATTACAACTATGGTGGCTTTGATGGCAAAGACCGTACCATCAAAGCCGCTGACACCACGATTTTCTTCGATATTCCTGACAACCTTCCCAAACAGCCAGGAGAACACTCAACATTCTTGTGGAGATCGAGAAGCATCTGGCTGATGACACAAGCAGCCAGGTGGGGACAAATTCAGGAATTCCCCAAAAATGCCGAAAAATTAGCCGAACAAGGCTGGAGAACAGATTTATATCGGGAGATAGCGTCTGAAATGGGCATTGAGTGTCCCAAGGATGATTACAAGGTCGAACCACCAGAAGTATTTATAGATCAGAAAGGTTTCGACCCCAGCGATCCTGTGGGCTATCTGAATAGTTTTGCCATCAGGGCTAATGCTCCCACTCGCTTTTTCATGTCTTAAATCCCAAGTTCAAATATTAACTGTGCCAATTTTGGATTTTGGATTTTGCTTCTTCGGTTCATGCCTTATTCGTTGTAGGCAGAATAAATCTAAAATCCTTAGCAGACCAGCACCTTTTTGGTCAAAAACAATCCAAAAGACGCTCGCGGACTCGCTAACGCTACGCTAGTGCAAATCTAAAATTGATTGATGACTAAATTATTTCCGGAGCATTTTGATGATGGAATATACCTCATTACCTATTAATACCCAGAGCCAAGTTCTGCCCCGCCCTGGATTTTTAGAAATTGAAAATTTAGTCAAGTCTTATCCGACACCTGACAAAGATAATTTTGTCGTTTTGGATGGAGTTAATCTAACGATTGGTGAAGATGAGTATATTTCTGTAATTGGTCACTCAGGTTGTGGAAAATCAACTCTACTCAAGATAGTAGCTGGTTTAGAAAAAGCAACTTCAGGCTCAGTCCGGCTAGATGGAAAAGAAATTCGTCAGCCCGGAGCCGAACGGATGATGGTATTTCAGAACTATTCACTGTTACCTTGGTTAACAGTACGAGAAAATATCCGTTTAGCTGTGGATGAAGTGTTAAAAAATGCTAATCGTGCCGAGAAAATTAGCATTGTAAATCAACACTTGGCAATGGTAAACTTGACGGCGGCGGCTGACAAATATCCTGATGAAATTTCTGGAGGTATGAAACAACGAGTAGGTATTGCCAGAGCCTTAGCAATTCGTCCCAAAATGTTGCTAATGGATGAACCTTTTGGGGCACTAGATGCGCTAACTCGTGGCAAATTGCAGCGGCAGGTATTGGATATTTGGGAAAATAATCGTCAAGCAGTGATGATGATTACCCACGATGTAGATGAAGCAATTTATATGTCCGATCGCATCGTCTTGATGACCAATGGCCCGTCTGCTAGTATAGGGGAGATTTTAGAAGTTCCTTTTGAGCATCCACGCGATCGGGCCGCCATGCGAAACTCAAAAGAATATTTTGAACTCCGCAACCACGCCCTAAATTTTCTTGATCGATATTTTGCCCAAGACGAGTAAATTAGATTATCATTTTTTTTAGTGGGTAGCCTAATTCAAATTCATGAAAGCTGGATTTGGAACGGAGGAACCAATGTTTGGGGCTAATCTTACGAGAGACACCTTCCAGTCTTAGCCCGTCAGCTAACTCCGTAGGCAATGGAAGGAACCCCCAAGACTTTGGCTGTAATACAGTTATTATTGGGGTTTCCTTGACTGATTTAAGATTTGAGATTTTGGTTATCGTCACTCAATCTAAAATCCAAAATCGTTCGACTGAGCGTAGCCGAAGTCCAAAAATCTAAAATTTGTCACCCTGCTTCTCATTGCTAATTCATTTCATTGGGAGAAGTAAAGCTGTGAAAATCAAGCCAATGTTAGCACGTCTGCAAAGTGCCACAGGTCGAGATGACTTAATTGAGCAAATGGTACTGTTGCCAGAACCAAAAAAACCTTTTTCTAAAAAACCTCAAAAAGCAAAAGCAGTTAATTTAATTGTCGCGTATAACGCATCTCCTAACAGTCATACGGCACTAGATATTGCCTTTTGGATTGCCCATCAAACGCGTTTAGCTACCAATGCACAAGTCACAGTTC
Organism: Nostoc sp. ChiQUE02; assembly: GCF_034531305.2. Classification (NCBI taxonomy): domain Bacteria; kingdom Bacillati; phylum Cyanobacteriota; class Cyanophyceae; order Nostocales; family Nostocaceae; genus Nostoc; species Nostoc sp. ChiQUE02. The sequence goes on along the minus strand of NZ_JAVRBN020000004.1, from coordinate 333,495 downwards.
AAGCCGTTTATGTGGTAGAAGATAATCAAAGCGGTCAGTATCCAAATATCTTGAACTTTCCCCAACAACAGCCTTCATTGGAATGTCAAGTCAGTGAAGTATCAAAGTCTGTAACACAGGTATTAACTCAACCCAAATTGCAGACAGTGCTAACTCCCCTACAACAAGCAGATATAATTCTCTGGCAAGCCCGAAGTCTGGCTGAAGAATGGCAGGGTTCCTTCAAATCTCATTTGCGGTTTGGCTGTATTTCCACAGAACTTAACAAAGTTGTTGAATCAGAAGCTGCCGATATTCTGTTTCTAGGTTGCAATTCTGTCAATCATCCGATGATTGAGTCTCTAGGTTCTAATTTCCCCTGTGCCGTTTTGGGTATTCCCAGTTGTATTGATGAATAATCGCTGTTTAAAATTTCAGTAATTTTTGTCAAATTTTGATCGGAGAAAAGTCACCTACAACTAGGTGGCTTTTTTAACTACTAAATAAATAAACTTAAAATTTTCGATATACAAGCATCAATTATTAAAGCCATGAAACACGAACTATTTTTTTATAAATTTGAAATAAAATATTATCAATGGCGATTAAAAACTAGAATTGGGTTCATATACAATAAATTTACCTACTTGGCTAGGCTTATATCCAAGTGGGTGGATTTTTATAAGTCTTGAGGATGTGTATGAATCAGCAAATGCGATCGCTGTTCTTTGCAAGTATTTCATAGAAGCTTTTACGTGAGCTACACTCGTAGGGGTATGGCATTGCCGTACCCCTACACTTGTGATGCAATGTTGTACCGCATCTGAATGGGAACCGCTGTAAGCACTTAAGTGCTTACTACAAACTATCTTAACCTGTCATAATTCTTATGGCAGACTACTAGTAGCTAATTAGGTGCAATACATCACGTAGGACGCTATAACCAGACAAATCCCAAAGCAAATAGGCAAGGAAACCAATAGCCGCCAAGCGACCATTCCAAATTTCGGCTTGGGGAGTCCAGCCAAACAGAAATGCATTGCGATCTACACCGTTGTATTCTGGTGCAACAGGTGGTAAATCAGTAGAAGGACGAGTTCCTTGAGTTGCCATTTTTTTCTCCAATATCTAGTAGTTTTTTAAGCGTTTAATCTTTAGTAGCCAATTATCCGGAGTACATCCCGAAGGACGCTATAGCCAGCTAAATCCCAAAGTAAATAAGCAAGAAAACCAATCATTGCAAAACGACCATTCCAGATTTCGGCTTGGGGAGTCCAGCCAAACAGAAATTCATTGCGATCGCGACCGTTGTATTCTGGTGCAATAGGTGGTAAATCAGTAGAAGGACGAGTTCCTTGAGTTGCCATTTTTGTTCTCCAATACCTAGTAGTTTTTTAAGCGTTTAATCTCTAGTAGCCAACTAAGTGCAAAACGTCACGAAGAACGCTATAGCCAGCTAAATCCCAAAGTAAATAGGCTAGAAAACCAATTGCTGCCAAGCGACCATTCCAAATTTCTGCTTGGGGAGTCCAGCCAAACAGAAATTCATTGCGATCGCGACCGTTGTAAGCTTTAGCAACAGGTGGTAGATCGGTAGAGGGACGAGTTTCACGAGTTTCCATTGTTTTTCTTTCCAAAGCTAGTATTTTCTGAGATGTTTAATCTTTGAGTTTTTTTACTAGCCAATTAGGCCTAGTACGTCACCCAGAACGCTATAACCGACTAAATCCCAAAGTAAATAGGCAAAAAAGCCAATCATTGCAAAATGACCTTTCTAGATTCGGCTTGAGGAGTCCACTTGAGGAGTCCAGCCAAACAGAATTTCATTGCGATCTTTGCCATTCCATTCTGTTAGAAATAGTGGCAAATCTCTGGAAGAACGAGTTGCCATTCGTTTGTCCTCAACGATTCATTTGTTAACTTTAATGTATCTGTTTATAACTAGACTTCTTTCTGCCTGTAGGCACAAACCGTAGGCACTTCTTCTGGACGATTATCAGAAACGTATTTTTTCAGACAAATCCACCTTGGGAGGGTGAGCAAAAATTGATATGTAAACAAATGTAAAGGTTTCGTGAGCAAACTAAATTTAAACAGAATCAATCGCTACAAATAAGCAATTAAAAATTAAAAATTTAGCTATACATAATTAATAGTAGGTAGGAGTTTGTTTAAGATTTACACCGATAGATAGTAAAAGTTATATCTTCCGCTGGATACACTTTTCAATCTTTGGAGAGATGCTTTAAACAGCTAAATTCCAGGATTCTGAGCTAAAGAGTTAGGTATTGCCATAGGTACAAACATAAATACTAAGAGTTGCTTCTCAAGAAATTCTTAATTCCCCAAATTTAAACTTAGTAGAAGGAAATACAATGTTCCAAAGTACGGAAATCATGCTGGGACTCTACAAACCACTATTATGGGTGGCACAGACTCCAGTAGATCCCTCCAACGTCACGCCAGCACAGGCATCGGTTCTCACTTCCGGGCCGCGCTTTTTTGTGGCTTTAATCTCCGGCGTGATCCTAGCCTTTGCTTTCCAATTAGTTCTAACTAATCTCTCCCTTGCAGCCGGTATTTCCTACCTGGGACACTCATCTGACTCGGATTCAGATAGTGGGGAAGTCGGAAGTTTAGGCGGCAGTATTCGCAAAATCGGCACAGCAGTGGGAATTTGGACATTAGTCACTGTGACGATCGCCTTATTAATAGCTTCTTTTCTCGCGGTTAAATTAAGCCTGGTAATCTTAGACCCAGGATTGGGGGCGATTCTCGGCTTGGTAATTTGGGGTGCTTACTTTTTGCTCCTCGTTTGGGTAAGTTCTACTACCGTAGGTTCCTTAATTGGCTCAGTTGTCAATACGGCAACATCCGGCTTTCAGGCGATTATGGGTACAGCCACCGCTGCACTAGGCGCTAAAGCTGTGAATAACCAAGTGGTAGCCACAGCTGAAGCCGCCGCCGCCGCTGTCCGTCGAGAACTAGGAAGCGCCATTGACCCCGTAAGTATCCGGGAAAACATTGAAGATTACTTAGACAAGCTGCGTCCTCCAGAACTAGATGTGTCTAAGATTCGGAGTGACTTTGAAAATTTACTCAACGATCCGCAATTAAAAGCGATCGCTGGGACTCCAGATATCCGCAACATCGACCGCCAAAAGTTTATCGAGTTAGTCAGCAGCCGCACCGACCTTTCCAAAAAAGACGTTAACCGCATTGCTGATACTTTGTATAAAGTTTGGCAGCAAGTGGTGGGTCAGCAGCCACCCACCCAAGACCGTCTGGGTGAGTTAATCGATTATCTGAAATCACTCCCACCAGGACAAAGTAAGACAGATGAACTCAACGCCAAGCTGGATCGATTAGTAGCAGAAACTCGTGGCTCCAAAGAAGCTGACCAAAAGGCAGCTACTGGGCCAATTCAAAGTACACTCCAGCAAGGACTATCTGCTTTAACCGGCATTGTGTTGGGACGCACAGATTTGTCTGATTTGGATGTGGAAAAAATCTTGCGTAGCCTCACCACTGCCAAAGATAAAGTTACTCAACAAGCAGATAAGCTAGGCTTGCCAACACCATCGCAACCCTATAGCCCAATTCGGGCTGATGTCGAAAACTACCTGCACAACACTTATGCTTGGCAACTGAGTCAAGAAAAAATCGCCCAGGAATTTCGTGATGTCATCTACGACCCAGCAGCCGATCCTGGAATAGTCCGTAGGGAACTAGAACGACTATCCCGCAACGATTTCGTCAATATTCTGCAACAGCGGGGATTGCTTACCCAAGGACAAATTCAGCGCATTGCAAATCAACTAGAAGCTGTCCGCAAAGAAGTGCTAGTGACAGTTACAGGTATCGAAGAAAGAGAGATAGTCCAAGACTTGCAACGCGCAGTGGAAAGTTATCTGCTCGTTACCCCGAAAGCAGATTTGACAGCCGAAGGTATTGAACGGAATTTTAGACCACTGTTGCAAGACTCAGAGGTAGATTATGAAACCCTGGTATTGCGACTGGCGCAAGTTGAACGCCAGGAAATGCGGGAGATATTGCTGCAACGGAATGATGTCCAGCTATATGAAGTAGACAGCATTCTGGATGAGTTGGAAAAACAACGCGATCGCGTCTTGGTAGAATCCAAAGGACTAGCTGAACAGGCGCAATATCAAGCAGAAACATTGTGGCTAAATGTAGAATCATATCTGCGTAATACTAAGAAATCAGAACTGAATCCTGATGGCATCCGCGCCGACTTCAAAAAGCTACTAGAAGATCCCCAAGCTGGAATTAGCTCAATTCGGGCACGCTTGTCTCGCTTTGACCGCGATACCTTAGTGCAATTGTTGAGTCAGCGGCAAGATTTGAGTGAAGATCAAGTTAATCAAATCATCAATGCTGCTGAAGAGTCGTGGCATAGTATTCGCCACACACCCCAAGCTGTTGTGGATAAAGCTAAAGAGCAATACGACTCTGTGACCACCACGATCGCAGATTACCTACGGAATACTGGTAAACAAGAACTGAATCCAGAAGGTATTGGGCGAGATTTGACCAGATTGTTTGAAAATCCCAAGGAGGGAGCCGTAGCACTGCGCCGTCGGCTGTCACAGTTAGACCGGGATACACTGGTGAAACTGCTCAGTCAACGCAAAGACTTGAGTGAAGAACAAGTCAATGAAATCATTGATTCCACCCAAACTTCGATTCGCAACTTTATCCGTGCGCCTCGTCGCCTAGCTACCCGCACACAGCAAAGAGCGGAAACATTCAAAGCTTATCTGGAAGAGTATCTGCGTCAAACTGGCAAGGAAGAACTTAATCCTGAAGGTATTAAACGCGACTTGCAACTCCTGTTACACGATCCGCGAGTTGGGGTAGAAACTTTTAGCGATCGCCTTTCCCATTTTGACCGTTCTACCATCATCGCCCTGTTGAAAATTCGGGAAGATATTTCCGATGAAGAAGCAGCGCGGATTGCCGATAACATCGTATCCGTAAGGGATCAATTTGTAGAACAAGTGCGGAACATCCAACGAGGGATTCAAGATGCAATTGATGGGGTTTTTGCCCGTATCCGCAACTATCTCAACTCCCTGGATCGCCCAGAACTTAACTACGATAGTATCAAGCGTGATGTTCGCACATTTTTTGACGATCCCCAGGCGGGGTTTGATGCCCTGCGCGATCGCCTCTCCTCTTTCGACCGTGATACCCTAGTGGCAATTATGAGTTCTCGTGAGGATATCTCCGAGGAAGATGCCAACCGGATCATCGACCAAATTGAACGGGCACGCAACACAGTATTGCAACGTGCAGAACGTCTACAGCGCGAAGCCCAACGCCGCCTAGAAGAGGTAAAACATCAAGCACAGCGGCAAGCAGAGGAAACCCGCAAAGCCGCAGCTACAGCGGCTTGGTGGCTGTTTGCTACAGCACTCGTATCCGCTATTTTCTCTGCATTAGGAGGAGCATTCGCTGTAGTTACGCTGTAGTTTAACAAGTTGTCTCCGCTAACTTTTAAGCCTCCCACCAGTATGGGAGGCTTTTCTATGTTCCGCAGACTTACACCAAGTCCGGTTAATCACTTATGATTACCACATCTGTGCAAAAATCGTAAAAACCTCTTTCTCCCTGCTCCCTGCTCCCTGCCCCCAGCAAGAACTGCGGTCCAAATGATAAGTCATTACCCGAACACAATATTACACCCCATGCTGCTTAAACCATGCCAAAAGCCTTTGCCAACCTTCTTTGGCTTCTTTCTCGCGGTAGGAGGGGCGATAATCGGCAAAAAATGCGTGGGGTGCATCAGGGTAGACGATGATTTCAGATTTGCTGCTGCTGGACTTTAAGCGATCGCGCATCTGCTCTACTGTATCGAGGGGAATACCTGTATCTTTCCCCCCGTAGAGTCCGAGAACTGGGACTTTCAGCGTCGATGCAATATCAACGGGATACTTGGGCTGAAGTTCGGTAGCATCACCCACGAGTCGCCCGTACCACGCCACACCTGCCTTGACTTTGGGATTATGTGCTGCGTATAGCCAGGTTATGCGACCGCCCCAACAGAAACCTGTAACCGCCAATTTGTCGGCATTACCCTTAGCTGATTTCACAGCCCAGTCTACCGTAGCATCAAGATCGGATAACACTTGGGCATCTGGTACTTTGGCAACAATTGGGCGAATGTCGTTTATGCTACTTAACTTCGAGACATCGCCTTGACGCACAAATAATTCGGGTGCGATCGCTAAATACCCCAACTGGGCAAAACGACGAGTCACATCCTGAATATGCTCATGTACACCAAATATTTCCTGAAGCACCAGGACGATGGGGAAATTTTCACCAGTCGCAGGTACTGCTCTGTAAGCAGGAATTTCGCCATCTTTGACAGGAATTTTTACCGCACCAGCTATCAACCCCTTAGCGTCGGTGGTGATGACTCCCGCAGAAATCGGTTGTACTGCTAGGGCAAAACCCGTCGCTAAGGTGGCAGTTGCGATAAATTTACGGCGTGTTATTTCTTTCATCATCTCTACCTTGAATTGGCGAAAACTTTAATCTTTAATGTTGATGAACCGTACAGTACTATACTATACATAGTACTGTTTACCAATCAGTTTACTGTAATACTGACTGCGTTTGCTACCTCAGTTTTCGCCTATAGATAAGGAGCGATCGCTATCAAAACATAAACATTAATCAAAGCTTTAGCTGCCTTGAAGAATGAAACACGGTTAAAATATTTACCTCATCATCGCTGACTAAATATACAATTCACTAACTACCAAAGATAATCTCTCGAATATCCTCTTGAGCGATTTCTGGTACTGCCCTGATAGCAAAAACTGTTGTAGACATTCTACAGATAGAAATATCTGGTCTACAAATACCTGGGCAGAACTTGGTGTATCCCGTGCAATCAAATCACCGTTTGCACAAGCCTACACAAACAAATTATCCTTCATTTCTTCGCCTGTATCACTTGTAAACTACCACCTGCATATAAAGTTGGTTCACTCACTTCAAAGCCAGTCTCAGTTAATAATCCAGCCAAATCAGTTTTCAACAATTGCCAAGCTGTTTCTGTCTCAAACAACAACAAAAACACTGATACCCCAGGCCAGAATATCGGATTTGTCGGAGCGTGAAAATCCACCAGTGTAAACACCCCTCCTGGTTTCAGTACCCGATAAACTTCATTAATAATTTTTCGTAATTGCTGAGGTTGCATCTCGTGTAATGCAACGCTGGTATGCACCACATCAAACAGATTATCTGCAAATGGCATCTCCTCAGCAAAAGCTTCAATATATGAAGCTAATGGTACATTTTGCCGCGCCCGTTGCAAAGATTTGGGTGAGGCATCCAATCCTGTTACATTTTGTGAAATTTTAACCAAAAATTCCGTCGTTTGACCACTACCGCAACATAAATCTAACACCTGAGTATCTGAGTGAATTGTTAAGCCTTGCAAAGCAAGTTGGCGAAAACGGGCTTCACCACCTACACTTAAGGCTGCTAAACGCGAAATACCGTCATACAGCCACTGATAGCGGTAACTCCAATCCCTTAAAATTGTTGCCATTGCATATTTCCTTGCTATTAAGCTTTATTATTTAATAAAGATATATTGTTAACATTAGTAAAAAACCTGAAAAGATTGGGGGAAAGTAACTGCTATGGGTCGTGTAGGCGTCTTATTACTCAATCTCGGTGGCCCCGATAAGCTAGAGGATGTCGGGCCGTTTTTGTACAACCTATTTTCCGATCCGGAAATTATTCGCCTACCATTTCGCTGGTTGCAAAAGCCCCTAGCCTGGTTTATTGCCACGCGGCGAACCAGAACATCTCAAGAAAATTATAAGCAAATTGGTGGCGGTTCTCCACTGCGGCGGATCACAGAAGCACAAGGCGAAGCTTTAAAAGAACAATTGAGTTATTTGGGACAAGAAGCTAAAATTTACGTGGGAATGCGTTATTGGCATCCCTATACAGAAGAGGCGATCGCACAGATCACCCAAGATAATGTAGAACACCTGGTAATATTACCACTATATCCCCAGTTTTCCATCAGTACCAGTGGTTCCAGCTTCCGGCTTTTAGAAAAGCTTTGGCAAGAAGATCCAAAACTTCAACCCATTGATTACACCGTTATTCCTTCTTGGTACAAACAACCAGGCTACCTCCAAGCAATGGCGCAACTCATAGCCCAGGAACTTGAGCAGTTTCCTAATCCAGATGAGGTTCATATATTCTTCAGTGCTCACGGCGTTCCGAAAAGCTACGTTGAAGAAGCAGGCGACCCTTATCAGCAGGAAATTGAGGAATGTACTGCCCTGATTATGCAGACTCTCAATCAGCCCAATGTCCATACCCTAGCTTACCAAAGTCGTGTCGGCCCAGTAGAATGGCTTCAACCCTATACTGAAGATGCCCTCAAAGAACTGGGTGCACAAGGCGTGAAAGATTTGGTTGTAGTGCCAATCAGTTTTGTCTCAGAGCATATTGAGACACTACAAGAAATTGATATTGAGTATCGGGAAGTAGCTGAAGAATCAGGAATTCATAACTTCCGCCGCGTACCGGCTCCTAATACCCATCCAGTATTTATTAATGCACTAGCCCAATTAGTGATTGATGCGCTGAAAAACCCCAGTTTCAAGCTTTCACAAGCTGCCCAAATGAAAAAGATGGTAAAAATGTACCCTCAAGAGCGTTGGGAGTGGGGTCTGACGACTAGTGCTGAAGTATGGAATGGTCGGATTGCCATGCTGGGTTTTATTGCCTTAATCATAGAACTGATTACTGGTCACGGCTTCTTGCACATGATTGGGATTTTGCAGTAAAAGGCAGGGGCATTGGTTATTAATTCCTCACTCCCTCACTAAAAAGAGGCTGCTTGCAGCCTCTTTACCCCCTCAGATTGATTAATATTATTGCTTGCGGGATAACTTATTTTCTGGAAGTCCCCAAAATACTAATTAGATGGTCTGAGTCTAGACTTTAGTGATAGCAAGGTTCCCTTATTTGTACTCTTTTCGTAGATATCGGATGTAAAAGCTGCATATAACTGGCGTGTTTGCTCACTGGTTAGAAAGCGAAGCTCAATATCCGAAGTAAAAGGGCGCCAATGTCCTAAAATGCCGAAATACCAACACTCAGGATCTTTACCACTCCCCAGTCCTCCAAATAAAGCTATTTCAGGAATCCAGCCAGGTTTGAAGCAATCTTTAAGAAGTCTATTGTTTTTGATAACATTCCATGTATTCTCATTTAAAGCACAATACGAGGCATCATTGGGCTTATCCCCATGAAAAGCTTTAGAAAATACATCTAATAGAGGAACCCATTGCTTATCAGAACCACATTCTTGGGTAAGGGCTACTGGCCAATAATTGTATCGCTGCCTTCCAAGGATGCTGCTGATTAAGTCATTATGGTTTTGCTGTTGCTCTTGAGCACATTTGCGAAACAGCCTTTTTTTTACGCTCTCACTCTCAATAGGTAAATCATCAAATACGCGGCGTTCACGATCAATCATTGAAAGCTCTGCCTGACCTTCTAAATCAGTCAGCGTTGATAATGCGCTAATCTCTTCACGACGTAAATTTGGTTCGCGGACTACGATACATCGCTTAACATTAAGCTTTTCATTCAGACCTTTATATTCAGGAGCGTAGAAATCTTGGTAGTTTTCCCACTTGTGGCAAAAGAAAATTGGCTGAGAACTATTAGCCGTAAATTCAATTTGAGAGCCATTATAGAATTCTTCTGGCAGCATACCAGTGATCTGGTAGCGGAGCATCTTTTTCTGTTGTGGCGAACTTCCGTTAGATGAGTGATACTTCTCTAAGTATCTACTTGCCTCAGTAACAAGTACTGTGTAACGGTTAGTATTTGTTAGGACATATTTTGATGCAATCTTTTCACTTTCTTCGTGAAGATATGCTTCAGCCAAAAGTGTCCAAGCTGTTTCCTCAAGTTCTCCAATATCTCCATGAAGATTAAGACTTATTCGCCATTCTATCCATCGTTCGTGAAACGACTTCATCGTTTCAGTGACGTACAGGGTTGGTAGAAACCTGTTTTCCAAATTATTAAAATTTTGAAGTACATTTTTTAATGTATTCACTGTTGGAACAGCTTCCCCAAGTCTTATGTATAACTTAATAAGCAAAGGAACTGAACCACCGACAATCGCAGAAATTGCAACGTTCGCTATTTGACTCCAGAGGTTATTTTGTTGTCCGCTCTGTAATGATAAAAGTCCACTCCCAATACCAACAAACAACTCTAACCAAAGAGAATCAGCAAATGCAGCAAACCTTCGTCCGAGTCTTCTGAACCAAGTGCTCAATTAATATGCTCCCTTGAGTTACATTTCTGACAGTTTTTGATGTGTTAGTCTGTCCAATATTCTTCTAACAACTCATGCAGCCACAAGCCATGCTTCTCGTCACGACCTAAGTTTTGTGGTAGGTTATTCTGTTCAAAGAAATCTGTTGCTAGAAATCCGCGTTCTGTGTTGTGCTTCGGTTCCCCTTGAACGTTAACCTGATAAACGAATACAGGAGCATGATTAACGGCAACAAAATTAACGCTTTTTAGAGAAACTTGTGCCAACTCAACACCAACCTGACTGCGTAAGACCCGTTCAATCCATTGCTTCGGTTCTTCGACTTGCAGATCGCATATTTTTTCGGATATCCAGTAAGCACCTGGTGGCCACCAGAAAACGCGCTCTCCTTCTATACCCTTTACTAGCAAAAGCCGATTATCTTGAAATACTAATAGCTCCGGCATAATCTCCTTATGCGAAGCTTGTGATTGAATGTGTCCCATTTCTACATTACCCTTAAGTCAATAAGTATTATTTTTACCGTAACCCTAGAGAGGCTAAATAAGGGTTGTGGATGTTCGCCCTTATAATAAACATAAATTTTTTAGTTAATTCAGATAATATTCATATCCATGTATTATACAGAATTTTTCCGTATATTCACCTCAACTACCAGGTAAAGGCGTTACAGAAATCAGGAGCAAGAAACGTTCTGCTCCTGATTTCTTTTTCAATTTCTGGAAGTCCATAGTCCCCGATGCCTTATCCCTTTGTGATACCAGTCATACCACTGCTTCGCACTACGAACTGCAAACCAGAGCAGTATTAAAGCAATTAATCCTCCTTGCCAAGGAGCATCAAAGGCAAAAAGTACTAGAGCAATGCACAAGGTATCTTGAAGAAAGACTGCCCACAACGGTAAGCCACGTAACCGATAGAACCAACCAACTTGGACTAGCTGGAGTACCAAAGCTAGCAAACCTCCAATTAAGGCAATTAGCCAGTTTGGTGTTGCTGTTGCGGTAGCTACTCCTAATCCCATAATTGCACCCACAAGGGGAGACATGAATAACTGAATCACTTGGAGTAATCTTTGCCCCCATAGCTTTTTGGAGGCTAATAATTCAATTAATGACCAACTGGTAAGGCAACCTAATAATATTGGTGGAGAAATGTGAGATAAAATCGGAACTTGCGACCATAAGTTACTACCCTGTAAGAGTCCAATAATCAGCAAAGGTATGCCTATTCTCATTCCTGCTGCCGCAGAGGCAGAAAGTGTGGCTAGGATTTCAATCATTAAGGTACTTGTAGCACTAATAAATACTTACTTATTTATTATGTATACTACCCAGGGCTAGCAAGAATTCCAGCATCAAACAGAGAGTCTTCTGCAATGCGATACTAAATATTCTTGGTATTTTTATATATCTTTATTAGATTATCTGCGTATTTTTTGGGTAACAAGTTAGTAGTAAGCGCTTAAGCGCTCACTACAAGCAAATTAATTCTAAATTCCCAATCGTTGGTAAACTTCCTCTAAATGCTGAAGATGCTGCTGGGGGTCGAAACACACCTCTAATTCTGCTGGGGACAACTTTTGGGTAACACGCGGGTCTTTGCTAATCAAGTTCTGGAAGTTGCCTTCTGCTTTGTTCCAAGCGGCGTGAGCACTTTCTTGGACGATCGCATAAGCATCTTCTCGGCTGCTTCCCTTGTCTATTAAAGCCAGTAGCACTTTTTGGCTGAACACAACGCCGCCATAGCAGTTGAGATTCCGTTCCATGTTCTCAGGATAGACCAACAGGTTTTTGACCAAGTCGGTTATTTCTGACAACATAAAGTGGGTCAATGTGCAAGCATCTGGCAAAATTACCCGTTCTACAGAACTGTGGGAAATGTCCCGCTCATGCCAAAGAGCAACGTTTTCTAAAGCTGCACCGGCATGACTTCTGACGAGTCGCGCCATTCCCGTCAGCCGTTCCGAACGGATGGGGTTGCGCTTGTGTGGCATTGCCGAGGAGCCTTTTTGACCTTTGGCGAAGAATTCTTCAACTTCTAAAACGTCTGTTTTTTGGAGATTGCGAATTTCTACAGCAAAGCGTTCGATGGATGCGGCTACCAAAGCTAATTGTTGCACGTAGTCAGCGTGGCGATCGCGGGAAATAACTTGGGTTGAGGCCGTATCGGGTTTTAATCCGAGTTTTTGGCAAGCGATCGCTTCTACACGCGGTTCTACATTTGCATAAGTTCCCACTGCACCAGAAATCTTACCCACGGCAATAGTTTGGCGGAGTATTCTCAAACGTTCTTGGTGTCGCAACACTTCTGCTAACCAACCAGCTAGTTTGAAACCAAAAGTAATCGGTTCAGCGTGAATACCATGCGATCGGCCAGCCATCACTGTATGCCGATGTTCCCGTGCTTTTTGGCGAATTACCTGAATCAAATCTTCCAGACGTTGCAACAATATATCCAAACTGGCAACTAATTGCAGTGCTAAAGCTGTATCCAGTACATCCGAACTAGTTAAACCCAGGTGAATGTAGCGTCCGGCATCTCCCACATATTCATTGACATTTGTCAAGAAAGCGATGACATCGTGGCGGACTACAGCCTCAATTTCCAGCACCCGCTTTGGGTCAAAATCTGCCTTGGCTTTAATTTCTTCAACCGCCTCAGATGGAATGTAACCAAGTTCAGCTTGAGCCTCACAAACAGCAATTTCGACTTGCAGCCAAGTTTTTAGTTTATAGGCTTCACTCCACAGATTAGCCATTTCGGGCAAAGTATAACGCTCAATCACAGTTCGGCACAGAATACAACCGTCATATTTTACAGTCTAATTAATGTAGATCACTTTTTAATGCTACTTTTTGCTCAGGGACGGAACTAGTTTTTGAATCCGACGTGATGATACTAATCCTGCCGTCAGCTTCCATATATGCCAACTTGACATCAGCTAAAAATTCTACACCTTGCTGACGTAACTTGCTCATCAACTCATCATCTGTAATTAACTCTCGTTGCAGATGGCGCTCAATCATCCGACCATTTTTTACTAATAGCAGCGGTGGCGGATTCAGGAAACGTTGGAATTGAGGAAGTTTGTAACCCAACCAGTTGAGCAAGTAACTCCAAAAAATCACTGTTCCTACCAGGATAGCGCCTTCAGTAATCGAGGTGTAATTACTTGCCATAGCATTTTGAGCAGCTTCAGCAAATAGCACAACTACAAGTAAATCAGTAATTCCTAATGTCCCTAGTTGTCGGCTAGGAAGCAGACGTAACACTGAGAACAACGCTAAGTAAACCAGCGACCCGCGGATAATTAACTCAAAGACGCTGATGCTAGGAACAAAAATTGCCTGCCAATTGATATAAAACCATTTTTCTTTTAGCACTGATTTTCTCCTTTTTTCGATAGAATCTGGAAAAAATCCAGTATCAGGTTATTTATCTGTGGTCTTATTTCATAAAACTGACTTTTATTAGGAATTAGATACTTCAACATCTATCAGAGTTACAAACGTATAATCCCAGTATTCAGGGATTAAAATCGCTGATTTTTTCTTCTCTGTTTTAAACGCTTGGACTTCTTGAAAGGCTGGAACAAGCGATTAATAAAGCTAGAAGAAGGCTTTTTCTTAGTGGACGATTGCCCCGTTGGAGCCGTACCATTATATTCCGTGTTATCAGATAAAGGTATGGCATGTTTAGTTGGGGTTATACCGCTGCCGTACCTTCTGGCATAAACTTGGGTAAACTCCGCACCGAAGAAAAGAATCTGTGCGGCATAGTTAACCCAAGCTAAAATTACCACCAGTGAACCAGCTGCACCATAGGCTGAACCAAAACTGCCATTACCTAAATATTGTCCTAACAAAAATCTCCCGATAGAAAACAAAAAGGAGGTGAGCATAGCTCCAATTAGAACATCACTCCAACCAATTTTGACATCTGGTAGGACTTTAAAAATGAGTCCAAACAGGAAAGTAGTGATGGCAAAAGAGAGGATGAAATTGAAAATCTGCCAGAGGAAATCGACACCTGGCAGCAAGTTACTAAAGTATGTTACTAATGCTGCTAATACCGTACTAATTACCAGAGAAACTAAAAGTAAAAAGCCAATACCTATCACCATTGCAAAAGACAAAACGCGCAGGCGAATAATGTTAGTGACGCCGCGTCCAGGTTTCGGTTTCACTTCCCAAATCGTGTTGAGGGAATCTTGCAACTCGGTAAATAAACCAGTAGCACCTAAGAGCAAAACTACAATACTAATAATGGAAGCGATCGCTCCTGTTTGGGGTTTGTTAGCATTCTGAATAGCTGTTTGGATAAATGCTGCCCCTTCTGGACCGACTAAACCTTTAATTTGTCCAAAGATTTGACCTCTTGCCGCTTCCTCTCCAAATACTGCGCCTGCGATCGCAATTACAATAATTAGCAACGGTGCAATCGAAAAAATCGTGTAATAAGCTAACGCCGCCGCTAACCGTGAGGCTTTATCCTCACTCCATTCTTTAAACGTCTCTTGGAACAACTTCCAAATCGCCTGCAAATTCATTCAATCAGTCTCCTTATGGGATGTGGCTTAGTTCCTGATATATTGGATACTGATTTACTGAGTAACGGCATCCTCCGAAGGGAGTTTGTGCAGCGTTCTAGAGGAAGAATTTAGTAGAGTCTATACGGATAGCAATATGCTTCAGTCCCCTTGCGGGGATTTTTTTGGTTGAAAGCCGAAGAAATCGCCTCAGTCAAGTCAGAAAACTATTGCATTCTATCGATTGTGCGATATTGAATTGCTTCCGCCAAATGATTGGTTTTTAGCTCATCCTCTCCCGCCAAATCTGCAATAGTCCGTGCTACTTTGAGAATGCGATCGCTTGCTCTTGCCGATAAACCTAATTTTCTAATTGCTACTTCTAATAAATTGCGACTAGCATCATCTAGCTTGCACCATTCCTGGAGATGGCGACTTTGCATGTGGGCATTGCAACGCAAATTTGCTTCTTTTTGAAAGCGAGTAATTGCGCGATCGCTTGCTTGTTGAACCCGTTCGCGGACTGATGTTGATGTTTCTCCGGTAGGTTGTTGCGTAATCTCCTCTGGTTTCAAGCGATTCACTGCAACTTGTAAATCAATTCGATCCATCAATGGTCCAGAAAGCTTTGCCCAATATTGCTCGCGTTGGCGGGGAGAGCAAGTACATTGTTGGATAGTATCGCCATAGTAACCACAAGGACAGGGATTAGTACTTGCCACCAAAGTAAACTGTGCAGGAAACATTACCGATAACTTGGTGCGGGAAATTGTGACGTAGCCATCTTCCAAAGGTTGACGGAGAAATTCTAATACATCACGTTTAAACTCTGTTAATTCGTCAAGAAATAGTACACCTCTATGAGATAGTGAAATCTCTCCAGGACGAGGGAAGCTACCACCACCCACAAGAGAAGGCCCAGATGCCGAGTGGTGGGGACTGCGAAAAGGGCGATCGCGTACCAATGAACCGCGATTTTTCAATAAACCAGCCACCGAATGAATGCGAGTCACTTCCAAAGATTCGGCAAAGCTCAAGGGTGGTAAGATTCCTGGTAAGCGCCGTGCTAGCATGGTCTTCCCACTACCAGGCGGCCCGACAAAAATTAGATTATGCCCACCAGCAGCAGCAATTTCTAAAGCACGACGTGCATGAGCCTGTCCTTTCACATCATGCAAATCTGCACCAGGGTAAGATGCTTTTGTCATCTCCACTGTACTATCCACCTGCACAGGTTTGTAACGCCCCGGATTATTTAAAAAATTCACCACATCAGACAGATGTTTACAGCCGTAAACAGCCAAGCCTTCAACTACTGCTGCTTCTTGGGCATTATCAGCAGGGAGAACTAAACCTGCAATTCCCATATTTTGGGCAGCTGCTGCGATCGGCAATACACCAGCCACTGGACGCAAACTGCCATCCAAAGAGACTTCGCCCAAAAATAGATAATCCCCCAACAAATCAGCGCTAACTTGCTCAGAAGCCGCCAAAATTCCCACACTAATAGGCAAATCGAAACAGGGGCCTTCTTTGCGTAAATCTGCCGGAGTTAAATTAATTACTATCTTTCGCATCGGAAAGGCAAAGCCAGCATTTTTCAAAGTTGCCTTGACTCTTTCTCTTGATTCTTGAATCGCTGAATCTGGCAGTCCCAAGACAACAATTCCCGGTAATCCCCCTGACACATCGACTTCCACACCTACTTTGACGGCATCGATGCCCACAATTGATGCACTCCAGACTCTGGCAAGCATTTCTTATATAACAGTAAACCAATAGACATCTCTAGCAAATGAGTTGATAGATTGGCATTAGTAAAACTACAGAGACGATTTTTCTAAATATTAAAGACGATAGGGACGCATAGCTATGCATCCCTATCGTGTAATCAAGTTTTAGCTGGTGAGACTTTAGCTTTTTGTTACCGCCAGTGTTGGGGTATTTTCAGATTTTCCGGTAGGATTGTTGTGCGATCGCCAATTGCTTGTTCAATCTGCTGTAATTCTAGATTTTCTGAGCCACTTAAGTTGGCTCCACAGAGGTTAGTTTCTTGGAGATTAGCTTCTTGGAGGTTAGCTGTACTAAGTAATACACTTCCTAAGTTAGCTCCAGCAAGTTTTGCCCTTTGCAAGTTACTGCCAATCAGGTTCGCATCTTGGAGATTGCTACCCTCGAAGTTGACTTCTTCCAAGTTAGCATCACAAAGGATTGCTCCTTCTAAATTGGCATCACAAAGGATTGCTCCTTCTAAGTTGGCATCACAAAGGATTGCTCCTTCTAAGTTGGCATCATAAAGGATTGCCTTAGAGAGGTTCGCTTTTCTGAGGACTACGCCTTGGAGATTGGCTTCTGGGAGGATTGCTTTAGAGAGGTTGGCTTGATAGAAGATTGACCCACAAAGATAGGTTACCGATAAGTCTGCCTCAGAGAGATTTGCTCGGGTAAAATTGACCCATTGCAAGTTAGCTCCTCCAAGAATTGCTCTGGAGAGGTTAGCTTCTGTTAAGTCTGCATTACTGAGGTCTGTATTGCGTAAATCTAGTTTTTGATTTACCGGATCTTTATGTGAATCACGCCGTCCAATGACAGTTAAGGCTGTTTGAATATCTGTAGGAAGTTTTGATGACTCCTGTAACTCGTCCTCATATTTTTGATTCACTGGGGCATTCTCGCGGATGAAAGCAGCGAGGATTTCCATGATTGTCCAATGGTCTTTCGGAGAATCCTTAGCAATTCGTTCTAAAGCATAAATTGCGGCAAATCGCGTTTCAATCTTTTCATTTCCCAGTTGTTCAATTGCTTTAGAAAAGCGTTCAGGAACAATTTCTTGTGGAGTTGGTTGTGTGTAATTGATACAAGTTCCGATGTTTTTATCCCAAGCTAGTGTCCCAGCAAGGAGTTGGGTTAACAGGCTCTGATTCTCGTCCAGAGAGAGTCTAGAAGTATAGTAAGCATTAATTATTAATGCTAATCCCCCAATGATAATGGCAAGAGTTGTTAATGCTTGCGTGATGTATTCAATTTTTTCTTGAGTTGAAAATCCTTGAATATATTCAAAAAATGAGAAAATTAAAGTTAATGATAAAATAAATATAACTGAGATAAATACCAACAAGGTCGTGAGTCCATTTGTTTTTATGAAAGATATGTCATAAGTCTTCATATCTGACTCCTTACGGATAGAAATTTAGGTTGATTCTAAGAGCATCCGTAAAGTTATGATAGGGTACAAACACGGATAAAATTGACTTATTATTAAATCTTCTACATAAAAATCATCTATATAGTAATTCTATTTTATTTGTGAAAGACCCAAGTTTAGAAGCCCGACATCTATTGCAAGCCGTGGATTTCATCATTTACTAATGATTAAGTAACGCTATATAACAATACGGTTTAGTTAGGGCTAAAAACTAAAACTGGCGTAGATTGGGTTTAGGAACGAAACCCAACATTATCAAGGCTTTGTTGGGTTTCGCTGTTGCTCAACCCAAGCGTTTAGGGCTATATAAATCTTTGATAAGACAATAAACCTTTTATCAGAACACGCAGTTGGTACACAACATTTTTATGCATGAACCGGAGGTATTCCAGGCAATTGAAAACGCCATATTACCTATGAAGAATAGTTTAAAATCTGTAACATTAACGAGCTTGATCTAATTACCCAGGTTGATTGCAAACACCTAAGTAGATTGGACTAAATTAGAAATCGCCATGAGCAAATCCTCTGGTGCAACAGGTTTAACGATGTGCTGTTGAAACCCTGCTTTTAGTGCTTGCTGGTGATTGATTTCACCTGCATAAGCAGTCAGAGCGATCGCTGGCATCTGTTTTCCCCCTGCTGCTGCTTCTAGATTCCGCACCTGTTGCATCAGCATATAGCCGTTCATCTCTGGCATCCCAATATCGCTGAGTAAGATGTCTGGCTTTGACTGTTTTAGCGCTTGTAATGCTTCATCGCCTGATGCTACTGCGGTGACGATCGCACCAAACTGCTCCAGCACAAAGCTGAAAAAGTCGCGGGTATCAGCATTGTCATCCACAATCAGAACTTGTACACCCTTGAGGGGAGAAGAGGTAAAAGCGACAGTTGAGGAATCAATATTTATGTCATCCTTGATTGTTGCACCGTCTTTGATCAGCGGTAACCTAACTGTGAAGATCGCTCCTCGATCCTCGCCAAGACTTTCGGCCCAAATCGTTCCACCATGCATCTCAATCAAGTGACGAGCGATCGCTAAACCTAACCCTAGTCCACCAAACTTTCTAGTTGTTGTACTATCACCCTGACGGAAATAGTCAAACACATGAGGTAGGAAGTCAGGGTGAATGCCCTTACCTGTATCGCTGACGGTAATTTGAGCTTGATCGTCGATGCACTCCAATCGCACATTTACTTGTCCCCCAGTTGCTGTGAACTTGATAGCATTCGATAAAAGGTTCCAGAGGACTTGTTGTAAGCGAACTGAATCACCCAAAACTCTCCCCACAGTCGGCTCAAGCATCGTTTCTATCTGAATGC
This sequence comes from Nostoc sp. ChiQUE02, assembly GCF_034531305.2. Lineage (NCBI taxonomy): Bacteria > Bacillati > Cyanobacteriota > Cyanophyceae > Nostocales > Nostocaceae > Nostoc > Nostoc sp. ChiQUE02. The sequence goes on along the minus strand of NZ_JAVRBN020000004.1, from coordinate 314,094 downwards.
TTTTAGCTTCTGCTGCCAAACGCACTGTTTCTATTGCTGCTTTAATAGTGGATGCTAGATTGACTGGAAACATGTTGAGATTGAGTTTGCCTTGGAGGATGCGAGAAACATCCAGCAAGTCTTCAATTAGTTCAGCTTGTAATTTGGCATTGCGTTCAATAGTTTCCAGTGCTTTTTTAAGCGAAGTCTCATCAAATTTACGGCTCTGCAACAGTTTTGCCCAACCGAGAATCGGATTTAGCGGCGATCGCAATTCATGGGAAAGTACCGCCAGAAACTCATCTTTGATGCGGTTAGCAGCTTCTGCTTCCTCCCTGGCTCTTTTCTCAAGTTGCAAAAGGCGATCGCGTTCTTCTTCCGTGCGTTTGCGATCGGTGATATCAGTTAACATAGCGATCGCACCTAAGAACTCATTTTGTTCACCAAAAATCGCTCTAGCAGAAATCAGTGTCCAGATATACGAACCATCCTTGCAGCGCAATCGACCTTCTTTAAGATCGCTTCCTTCTCGCTTCAGCCACTCCAATTTCTCTTGGGCTGCGATATCATCAGCCCGATCCATAAAATCAAACATGGAACGACCAAGTATTTCTTCTGCCGGATAGCCCAACATCTGTGACAACCGCTGATTCACATACTCCGTTCGGATTTGAGAGTCAATCATCCAGATTCCCTCATAAGAGGTATCAACAATTCTGCGATACCTGGCTTCACTCTTCTGTAAAGACTCCTCTGCTTGCTTGCGCTCACGCCGCTCCTTAGCTTCCCGCAATGCCCGTTGCACCGAGGGAATTAACCGCCCTAGTCGTTGCTTTAATACATAATCGGTTGCCCCATTCTTCAAAGCTTCGATCGCTAATTCTTCACCCAGCACGGCAGAGACAAAGATAAAAGGAACCTCAGGAGTGCGATTTCGGGCAATTTCCAAGGCAGAAATTCCATCAAAAGATGGCAGGGCATAATCGGCAAGAATTAAATCGAAAGTCTCTGCTTCTAGAGCAGCTAGGAAATCAGCACCGGTTTCGACTCGGATCAGTTCGCAATTAATTCCCCCTTCGCTTAATATCATTTGGGTAAGCTCTGCATCTAACAGGCTGTCTTCCAAAAGGAGGAAACGGAGGACATTCATCACTTGCTCTCCTGTTGACGATGAGGTGCCGGCGGTAGAGCACCAACGGGAGGCTGATTGATCACTGCCCAAAATAGTCCAACACCCTTAATAGAATCGACAAAATCATGATAATCTACTGGCTTCACAACATAGGCATTCACCCCTAACTCGTAGCATCGAACTAGGTCAGGTTCCTCGCGGGAAGAGGTGAGTACCACAACTGGAATTACTCGCATGACTGGGTCAGATTTGAGTTCTGCTAAAACTTCTAGTCCATCGATTTTAGGTAGTTTCAAATCGAGCAGCACTACAACAGGATACCCTTCCATTCGCAAGCGAAACAAACCCCGGCGATAAAGATAATCCAGTGCTTCTTCTCCATCACGTACGACCACAACTTCGTTGGCAAGATGGTTTTCCGACAAGGCAGCCAATATTAATTCTGCATCGTTGGCACTGTCTTCAATTAGCAGAATTCGCTTGAGTTCTTTCATTCACTCTCCTTTGTAAACAACTTAGGCAGCGAGAAATAAAAGGTGGCTCCACTGTCAACTACAGCCTCTGCCCAGACTCGACCGTTATGTCGATGAATTATGCGTTGCACGTTTGCCAAACCAACACCTGTGCCTTCAAATTGTGGGTCGCTATGCAGGCGTTGAAATACTCCGAATAGCTTGTGAACATATTGCATATTAAAGCCTACGCCGTTATCTTGTACAAAAAAGACAACTTCGTTTTCATTGTCAGTACTTCCAACAGTAATTTCTGCTGGGTTTCGAGTCTGGGTATATTTTACGGCATTGCCCATCACGTTGCGAAGCACAAGCCGCAGCATGGAGGGGTCACCCTGCACTTCTAGTAGTGAATCGATGTGCCAATGGATTATCCGTCCTGGGGTTTCTGCGATCAAATCGCGTTTTACTTCTTGTACCAATTCCTCCATATTGAGGTTGATGTAGCGCATTTCAGTGCGCCCCATCCGAGAAAATGTCAGCAACTCATCAATCAGTATTCCTGCTTGTTTTGCAGTTTCTGAAATTATTTTCAAATAGCGCTGACTCGTTTCATCTAAGCTGGTTGAGGTATGGCGCTTCTGAAGCAATTCTATAAATCCGCCGATGTGGCGAAGCGGTGCTCGCAAGTCGTGAGAGACTGAATAAGAGAAGGATTCGAGTTCCTTATTGGCAGCTTCGAGTTGGACAGTGCGCTCTTGAATCCTTTGCTCCAGCATTTCGTTCAGTTGTTGCAGGGCAGCTTCGGCAACTTTGCGATCGTGAATGTCACTGGCGATGCCCACCCACTTGATAATCTTTCCCACTGCATCTCGAAATGGCAAACCCCGCACAATATGCCAACGATAGCTACCATCAGAAACTCGACGGAAGCGAATTTCTACTTCGTAGTCTGTGGCGTTAGTAACAGCCTCCCTCGAAGTTTTAAAGACGCGATCGCGGTCATCGGGGTGAATGACATAAATCCAGCCATAGCCAGCGGTCTGCTCCATTGTCAGTCCGGTAAAGTCTAACCAGTATTGATTGCAATAGGTAATACCACCATCGCTATCGCCCATCCAAATAGCCTGCGGTGACACTTCCGTTAAAATTCGGTATCGCTCCTCACTGTCACGCAACGCTGCTTCTGCCTGCTGGCGATCGCGTAGCGCAGCTTGCTGTTCGCTGATATCAGTGATCAATGCCGCATACCCTTCAACAATTCCCTGTCTATTAAACTGGGGAACGTAAATAGCATTAATGTAACGTGTGCCACCATCTTTATAAGGAACTTGACTTTCAAAAGTGGCCTGCTCTCCTGCCAGTACTTGTTCCACATAAGGACGAAGCACTTCATAAGCGGATTCACCCAAAACTTCCCAAAGATGCTTCCCATAAACTTCTGCCGCCGGATGCCCAAACCATTCTTCATAGGCTCGATTGTTGAAGCGGTAGCGTTGTTCTGAATCTACAAAGGTAATTAGAACTGGCAACGTATCTGTAATCAAGCGAAGTTCTGTTTCTCGTTGTTGCAGTGCTTCCTCTGTGAGCTTACGGTTGGTGATATCGCGCCAGCAATCTATTGCACCAATAATTTCACCTTCGGAATCCCGAATTGGTACTACATTGGCGATCGCTGTAATTGTAGTACCATCTGGACGTTCAATGATGCATTCTTCATCGTGGATCGTTTCACCATAGCGCGTAGCACGGTATAAAGGTAGTTGCTCCAAGGTGAGGGGCGTTACACCATCAGCCTGGAACAGACCGTAGGACTGAACGTAGTCGCCAGAAGACATGCCAACGAGAGATTCACTCGGTCTGCCTAAAAGCTCTTGTGCGAGTTTGCTGTTAGCGATGATTGGGAAATCAGGGGGGCCACCAGTGATAGTAATTCCCTCTGGGACGTGTTCTAGGAGCATTTGCAAAATGCTCTGGGCAACTTCTGCTTGGCGGGAGCGAAGTTGGGCTTTTGCTTCGGCTTGTTTGCGTTCACTTAAGTCAAGAACAAAACCAATGATTGTCCTATCTCCCTGTTTAGCAAAGCCAAGTAGGACGGGAACTAAAGAACCGTCTTTGCGGATATATTCCTGCTCAAAGGGCTTACAACTCCCAGTAATTGTAAGTTCTTGAATTGATCGCTCACTCACTTCAATGTATTCGAGTGGAACGATCTCACCCCAGCGGATTCGACCAGAGCGCAAATCCTCGCGGGTATAATTAAGCATTAGTAGAAGGGCATCATTGGCTTCAATAATTAAGCCGTTCAGATCAGCTACAATCACCCCAATAATATTGGACTCTATTAAGCGACCAAACCGTGCCTCGCTTTCGCGTAGTGACTTCAGGCTTTCCTCAGCTTGCCGTTGGGCTGTGCGGCGTGATTCGTTAAGCGAGCTGATTAACCCTGCTGTCAGCATGAACACTAGCAAGGGAACTACAACATTCAAATTTGTAATGTTTTGCGGAGAGAGTGGCTTAAAAAAGAAGTAATTGACTGCCAAAGTAGACAAAACGGTTGCAAGTAACCCTGGTCCTAAGCCACCGTACCAGGCACTCACCATCACCGCAGCAAAAAACAGCGCCGCAGGCGTTGGGGTGAGATATGGAGTTAGTAGCAGAGTTGCCCGCAGTGCTAAGGCAACGGATAAGAAAGCAACACCATAGTGCAGCAGTTTCTCCTGGATGAATGCGCCCTTGTCTCTACCACCAGCAAAGATGTTTTGGGGTTCAGATGCCCTCACCTTACGACTCATAACCCTACTCTGCTTCTGGGAAATACTGATTTAGCAGTCTTTTGCCGGGTTCACCCATCTTTCGTAACATTTCTTCTATTAGTTTTAGCGCTATCCGCGAAGGCAGTGTATGCCCGTTCTCCCAACGATTGACTGTTTTGAAGGAAACTCCTACTTTAGCAGCAAACTGTTTCTGAGAAAGATTAAGTTGCTGCCGAAGCTCTCGAATTAAATCTAAAATTTCCAGCCGCTTTGTTACAGACATCTCCTTTTCCTATTCCTATAGAATGACTAGGATAGGACACGTGTCCTGTTGTTTATCTCCTGCTTAGGAAATATTTCTAAGGTTATACTAGTAAACCGGGTTTTGCTGTCACTCTAGCTAACCTTGTATCTTAAAAAAGGTCATCGTTGAGGTTCAGAAGGTCATCGTTGAGGTTCAGAAGGTCATCGTTGAGGTTCAGAGGGTCAACGTTGAGGTTCAGAGGGTCAACGTTGAGGTTCAGAGGGTCAACGTTGAGGTTCAGAGGGTCAACGTCGAGGTTCAGAGGGTCAACGTCGAGGTTCAGAGGGTCAACGTCGAGGTTCAGAGGGTCAACGTCGAGGTTCAGAAGGTCAAGTTTCAGTATCTAAAGGCGAACTTAAGTGTTCCAATGTTCGGGTAGTTCAATATCTTCCGGTAGGATAGTTGTGCGATCGCCTTTTGCCGATTCAATCTGCCGTTGTACTAGGTTTTTGGCTCCCGTGAGGTATGCCCCTTGCAGATTAGCTTTTGCGAAGTTTGCCCCTTGCAGGTTGGCTATTATGAAGTATGCCCCTTGGAGGTTGGCTTCTGCGAGGTATGCCCCTTGCAGGTTGGTTTTTGCGAGGTTTGCCCGTTGCAGGTTGGCTTTTGCGAGGTATGCCCCTTGCAGGTTGGTTTCTGCGAGGTTTGCCCCTTGCAGTTTGGCTAGCCTGAGGTCTGCTTCCTTGATATTGACATTACGTAAATCCAGGCTCTGATTTTCTGGGTCATTCTCAGACTTGCGCCGTCCAATTACGGTAAGGGCTGCTTGAATATCTATGCGAATTTTTGGTGATTTCTGCTGATCTTCTTGCAAAGGTACATTCTGTCGTACAAAAGCTGTAAGCACTTCCATGATTGTCCAGTGATCATCTTTGGAATCTTTGGCAATTCGCTCTAGAGTATAAATTGCCCCCAATCGCGTTTCAATCTTTTCATTTCCGAGCTGTTCAATAGCCTTTGCAAAGCGTTCTGTGATTTGCTTGTCTTGTGCTATTTGAGCATTTTTTAAAGCAGCTTTAGCGCTGTCATTGGCAGCTAAAGCACTTTTATCCATAGCCTCCCAACGCTTGGCTGCATAGAAAGCATTGATTAATACTGCAAATCCACCGAAAATTGTCCCAAGAGTTGTTAAAACTTTAGCTCCATAATCTAACCTTTGCTTTATTTCCAAGCCTTTATTATTTAAAAATGCAAAATCAGAAAATAAAAATATCAAGGTAACCGCAATTAAAAAGACGATAAATATAACAGCTAGAATTATCAACCAAACCTTAAGTGTGTCTCTATTATTATCAGACATAGCCTTAGTCTTCCTCATCTCCAGAATAGGGAAAAACTATAGCATTAAGAAAAAACGGTAGAATGCGCCCAAATAACTAATCCCAAATAACCAATTGATGCTGTAGTAACTTAACCAGACTGCCGCCAATGTGTCGGTGCTTCGATATAATCAGGTAGACGAGTGGTGCGATCGCCAAGTGCGTCTCTAATCTGCTGCAACTCTAAGTTTTTAGCCCCTGTCAAAATTGTTCCTTCCAGCTTGACATCACTGAGGTTAGCTTGGGAGAAGTTAGCTCCCATCAGGTTTGCCTGAGTCAGGTTAGCTTGATAAAAGCTTGCCCTATATAGGTTTGCTCCGATGAGGTTAGCCTGATACAGGTCAGCTTCCGTTAAGCTCGCTTGTGAGAGGTTGGCAAAATAGACTTCTGTTTGGTGGAGTTTGGCTGCATTCAAGTTAGCCCCAGAAAGGTTAGCTCCATTCAAGTTAGCCCCTGAGAGGTTAGCACCAATCAAACCCGTCGTATGCAGGTTAGCTTTCCCCAGTTTTGCTCCTTGCAAGTTAGCTAAAAACAGCTTTGCTCCAGAGAGATTGGCGACTTTTAAGGTCGCTTGTTGCAAGTTAACTTTATAAAGGTTCGCTCCCTGTAAATTAGCTGAACGCAGACTTGCTCCAGAGAGGTTAGCTGAACGCAGGTTTGCTCCAGAGAGGTCGGTACGATTCAGGTTAGCCCAACAAAGGTTGGCTCCACATAAGCTAGCTTTTTGTAATTTAGTTTCATAGAGAATAGACCTAACGAGTTTAGCGCCGTTGAGGTCTGCTTCACTCAAGTCAGCCCCACGCAGGTCAGCCCCACTCAAGTCAGCCCCCCGTAGGTCTGCTTGTTGCAGGTTAGCTTTTAGCAGGTCAGCCCCTCTAATATCAGTGTGACGTAAATCAAGTTTCTGATCTTTTGGGTCTTCGAGTAAATTACGCCTTCCAATAACAGTTAAGGCTGCTTGAATATCGGTACGTATTTTTGGCAATTCTTCATGGAAGTTTTGCTCCAACTGCTGTGTCGGACGCGACCCGCCTCGACGCCGACTTGAGTAAACTGCTCCTTGATATTCCGGCTTTTGTTGCTCTGCTTTTACCTGCTGGATAGGTGCATTCTCTCGCACAAAGGCAGTGAGGATTTCCATGATTGTCCAGTGTTCTTTGGGAAAATCCTGAGCAACTCTTTCTAATGCATAAATTGCGCCTGTTCGGGTTTCAACTTTTTCATGACCAAGCTGGGCAATTGCTCCCATAAAGCGTTCTGCAATCAATCTGTCTTGATTGAGTTTTGCATTTTGAATACCAATTTCGAGGTTTTTCTCAGCTGCGATCGCATTTTTCTGCATCGCTTGGGCACGCCTTGCTGCATAATAAGTATTAAACATTGCTGCCGATGCTAGAAAAACTATTGCAGTAGTTGTTAATGCTTGGTTTCTATACTGAATTTTTTCCTGGATTGACAATTCTTTAATATTAGACAATACGAAAAAAATTACAGTCAATGAGAAGCCAAATAAAACTGTTATGGTTATTAACCAATTCAAAAGAGCGTCTGTCTTTTTAGAAGACATGGTAAAGATTTTCCTTACAACCTAGAATTATTACTTAGATGTTGGGGAAAAATAGTATAGCATCTAGCAGAAAATTATAATAGGTGTCAAGACACTCATTGAGCTAGGCAATTATATCGAATATACTCGTATATTACGACATAAATAACCAGCTATTTCAAAACAATGAAACGCTTACGCTACAAAAATTACGAAATACGCTAGCGAGTCATTGAGCATTATTACCGATTATTTCACTCAGAGAATTTGGTTTCTCTCAGGTTTGCCCCATCGAGGATAGCATCCTTGAGAATTGCTCTATCCAACCTAGCTAGATATAAACTTGCACGATACAGGTTAGCTCCTTCGAGGTTAGCTCCTTCGAGGTTGGCTGCACTAAGGATTGCCCCTTCGAGGTTGGCTAGATATAAATTAGCTCCTTCGAGGTTAGCTGCACTGAGAATTGCCCCAGCAAGATTAGCTTCTCTGAGATTAGCCCCAGCAAGATTAGCTTGATAGAGATTTGTATGTTTTAGGTTCGCCTTATTTAGATTTGCCCCTCTCATATCCGTGTGACTCAAATCAAGTTGCTCATTTTCTGGGTCTTTGTTTACATCTCTTCTAGCAATAACGGTAAGGGCTGCTTGAATATCTGCACTAACTTTTTCCTTGAGGTTGCTCGTTACTTCTTCTTGGGGTATGTAAAGAGAATTTTCTCGTACAAAAGTAGTAAGAATCTGCATGATTATCCAGTGGTACTGTGGATGATTTTGGGCAATTTGCTCTAAATCATTAATTACAGCTAGACTGGTTTCTATCGTTTTATTCCCCAGTTGTTCAACTGCTATTCTTAAACGTTGTTTTGACGACTGATGTTGAGGTTGGTAAATTTTTTTCTGTAAATCATCTATCCACAGGCATAATCTTGATAGGTGACTGTTATTTTTCGGTAAAATATTTTTCATTGCATGAACAGCATCAATAATTACTGTCAACATCTTTCAAGAATCACACTAGGTTTAAAAAATTTAGTCCCGTATGCTATCGTTTCATACATACTCAATATTTGAATATGCTAATGCGGCAAACAAAATAGAGAACATAACTGTTGAGTAAGTAAACATCAACGTATATGCTTGCTGCTTACCTTCCTCAATCATTAGTTGTACTCACTACTATTCATTATTCACAATCAATTAACCCAGATCATGATGATTTTGATTGATACTTCATCAGTGATAGAGCAGTCATAAATCATTTGTGGAAAACTAATACTGATAAAGCAATACAGTTCAGTTAACTCAAATAGAATTGCGATTAAGTACTTGAATGCAGCAAAACTTACAGCCGACAGTTAAAGACTTAGTGCTGATTGGTGGCGGTCACAGCCATGCGCTTGTCCTGAAAATGTTTGGAATAAAGCCTTTACCCGGAGTCCGTTTGACGTTGATTACCGCAGCCAAAAAGACAGCCTACTCTGGAATGTTACCAGGACACATTGCCGGATTTTACAGCCACGATGAATGTCATATTGACTTACGACCTTTAGCAAAGTTTGCTCAAGCACAATTATATATTGACAGAGTAGTTGCCCTAGATTTGAAAAACAACAAAATTCTTTGTGCTAACGGTCTTGTGGTAGATTTTGATGTGCTGTCTATTGATATTGGCAGCACACCGGCCACAGTGTCTGTATCAGGTGCAGCAGAATATGCGATCGCAGCTAAACCAGTATCGCAGCTATTGGAACATTGGTATGAACTAATTGAAGCTGTAGGTAAAAATCCTCAAGAACTAATTAGTATTGCGATTGTAGGTGGTGGCGCGGGCGGTGTAGAATTGGCGCTGTCGATGCAATCTCATTTACATCGGATTTTACGTCAAACTCAACAACCAATTCAAAATCTGGAAATTCATTTATTCCAGCGTGGACAAGAACTGATGTCCAATTACCATCAATCAGTGCGGCATCAAATTCAGCAAATTCTTACTGAGCAAGGTATTAAGCTTCATCTTGGAGAAACTGTGTGTAAAATTGCACCTAAAACACACAATGAAGCTAAAGAAGTATTTGAGATTAAATGCAAATCTGGTTTAACAGTAGAGTGTAATAAAATTTTTTGGGTAACACAAGCTTCAGCACCTGAGTGGTTAAAAACCGCTGGAATAGGAACTGATGAGCAAGGCTTTATTTTGGTAGAGGACACGTTGCAATCTCAAACGCACCCGCAGATATTTGCTGCTGGTGACATTGCCACAATGGTAAATTATCCCCGTCCAAAAGCTGGGGTGTTTGCTGTTAGGCAAGGTAAACCTTTATTTGAGAATTTGCAGCGATTTTTGTTAGGCAAGCCGCTCAAACCCTATAGACCACAGAAACAATATTTGAGTTTAATTGGTACAGCAGACGGACGAGCAATAGCAATCAGAGGCACTTTTACTTTACCACCTCACAAGCTCTTGTGGCATTATAAAGATTGGATTGACCGCCGCTTCATGGAACGCTTTCACTTTGAAAAAAACGAGTGATATTATGTCGCTTGAATCTTATTAAACCCGGAGAACCCCACCCCGCCTGCGGGGAGGGGTTAGGGGTGGGATTCTTTTATTGAAGTTGTTCAATTAGCTCAATGATTTGTTGATAATATTGGATATTTCCTTCTTGGTAATACAAGTCTGCGGATTTTTGGAAATCGGCAATTGCTGCTTGAATGTCTCCCAGATTGTGGTAGACATCTGCTCGAAGGATGTAAGCAGAAGCCCAATTAGGCTGACGCTGTAAGGCTTGGTTTAAGTCTGCAAGCGCTCCTTGTAAGTCTTTTAATAAAGAACGGCTACGACCCCGATTGAACCAGTCTTCAGCAAAGCTGGGGTCGATCGCGATCGCTCGGCTGTAATCTTCTATTGCTCCTTGATAATCTTCTACGGCATAGCGAGCATTCGCGCGATCGCTGTAAAATGCAGCAGATTGGGGATTGATTTGCAAGGCTTGGGTGTAGTCTGCGATCGCACTTTCATATTCTTCTAAAGCATAGTGGGTAGAACCTCGGTTGTAATATGCTTCAATTAAATTAGGATTAATTTTTAATGCTTGGTTATAATCTGCGATCGCGCCGTGTTCATCTCCTAAAAGACGACGAGCATTTCCCCGATTGCAGTACGCTTGAGAAAAATCAGGAACAAGCTCTATGGCTTGGGTGTTATCATCAATTGCTCCTTGTAAATCTTGCAGTGCTTCACGGGCAATACCCCGACCATAATAAGCTGCGGCTAAGTTATCATTAATCTGCAATGCTCGATCGTAATCTTTAATTGCTCCTTTATGATCTCCTAAAGAACGACGAGCCGCCGCGCGATCGCAATATCCTTCAGCTAAATTAGGATTGAGTTGTAATAGGCGATTGCTATCTTCAATTGCACCTTGATAATCTCCCAATCTACGACGAGCATTAGCCCGAAAGCCGTATACTAAAGCTAAAGTCGGATTTTCTTTTAACGCTTGGTCATAATCTGCGATCGCTCCTTCATAGTCCTCAAGAGTACTACGGACAAGACCTCGTTCACAATAGGCTTGCACATCATCAGGATTCAATTTTAATGCTTGGTTGAAATCCTCAATTGCTCGGTGATATTCTTTGAGGTGAGCAAGAACTAGACCCCGATTGTAGTATGCTCCAGCAAAGCTAGGGTTGATTTCTAAGGCGCGGTTGTAATCTGCGATCGCACTTTGATAATCTGCTAAAGCGTAGTAGGCATTGCCTCGGTTATGATGAGCCTCCGCCAAGTTAGGATCTAATTTTAATGCTTGGTTATGGTCAGCGATCGCTTCGGGATAATTTCCTAAAATATGATGAATATTGCCCCGATTGCTGTAAGCTGCGGCAAAATTGGGATGCCACTGTAAAGCTTGCTGAAAATCTGCGATTGCTCCTTGATGATCGCCTCGTTCAAAACGATTTACACCCCGATTATGATAGGCATTAGCAATATCAATATTGATATTATCAGCTAATTGGGTACTCATTTCTATAGTTTGGATATAACCTGCGATCGCTTTGTCGTAGTTTTCCAAAGCAAAGTAGGCATTTCCCCGGCTGTGGTAAGATTGCGCCAGATTGGGATCTAATTGTAATGCTGCGTTATGATCTGCGATCGCTCCTTCGTAATCTGCTAAAAAATAACGAGCATTAGCTCGGTTGCCATAGGCTGTGGCAAAATTGGGATTGATTTTGATTGCGCGATTGAAATTGGCGATCGCAGTGCGATAATCTTTGAGTTGATCGCTTAAAATCAGCCCTAGATTATGGTAAGCTTCGGCATAGTCAGGATTTAGCTTGATTGCTTGGGTGTAAGCTGCGATCGCAGCTTGATAGTCCCCTTGCAAATAGTAGTTTAATCCTTGGTTAAAAAAATCTTCAGTATTCATATAATTTTTTTTGGCTTTTGACATTCTCTAGCCTAAAGCATTAGGATTGCTAACGATATGTTTTGAAAATTATTCCAATTAGGCACAGACCAATACCCAAAACCCAGTTGTAGAGACGCGATTTATCGCGTCTTGAAAGACCAATTATCTACACCAATAACCTTTAACTGAGGAGTCAGACACTGGGAGCGAGACAATCTCTAAAAGCTTTGCAATTCTCACAAATAATTCAGGATGGCTATATCTTTGATAAAGGAAGAGTAGGCATAGACACCATATAGTTTGCCTTTACAGACTGCGTTTGCGTAATTTCAAACTTCCACTCTGAAGAATAATCAGGCAACTCATAACCAACACTCTTAACATGAGCCAACATCAACTCATCTCGTTGATGCCAAACAGCAAATATTTTCTCCCTGCCATCATATAGCGTTTCTAGGTCAATTTGATAAAACTCATTTACTCGCTTCAGCTTCAAACCCAATAAATTTAACAGTCGGCTGAGTATTTTTATTGCCGAAACCTGCTCTTTCTCTCCGACTAAATTAATACCAAGCGCTCTTTTAATATGCTTACTATGCTGGAAAGCAACATTTTTTAGCAATATCAAATCTGGATCATTCTCAGTAAATTCCCGTTTTACTTCAAGAAACTGAAGCATTCCTAAAGCTCTCATAGCTTCAACTTTTAGCGTGTAAGTTTTTAAATCTGGGAGAAAAACTTTTCCTTCACCCCAAGACAATTGTTGATGCCATTCTTGTTGGTCTCTAACGTGAAAATATTCGCTTTCGTGAGTTAAATAATAGTGAATTAACAATTGACAATAATATCCTTGTTCATCCTGTAATTTCAGCGCAGGAGTAACTTCTATGCCATACCTTTGTCTGAGAATATATTTGTTGATTTGATTGCGTTCTCCATTAGTTAAAGAATGTTTAACTAATAATTGCTCATATTCTACATAATCGATATCTTTAGCATTCGAGATAGCAGTTGCTACTGCTAATTGATTTTGCTGTTTAATATCTTTAATTTTGCGTTTAATTTCTTTAGCTTTTTGACGGCTTTGTGCCCAATCTTTTTGAACTTTGACAATTTCTAAAATTAATCTTTTCCGAGTATCTAAATCATTGGCGTCAGTTGCCAAAAAGGCCAGACGTAAATCTCGAATAATATTATTGTGAACTGCATTACTCCGCATCTGAATTTGATGCCCATCAGCAATCAAACCATCTTGCATCGATTGACGGTAGAGGCGAATAGAAGCATTTACCCTTGCAGATAACTTTGCCCAAGTTCGCAAATGAATTGGGTCATAAACTAGAGGCAAATCTACATCTATTTTATGTAATGGACTAAGCAAAGCTAAATTTTCTTTTTGATTTTCCTGATACCAATCAGATAGTAAGCGATAATGTGTACTACCACTACCAATTAAACCAATACCTCGTTTAGCACACCAGACAATACGCGGCACATCATCTCTGACTCTTGCTAACGCTTGTCTTGCTTCCGAGTCAGGAATTACCCCTTGAAAAATGCCATAAACTCGGTCGAAATGTTGAACATCAATACTAATTCCTGTACCAAGGCTAGGGGTAACAAAAACGCCGTCATATTCAGATATTTTTTGATTAATAGCTGCGATAAAATCAACTGCTGCGTGACCAGGTGTATTTATAGTATGACTACTAACTACCAGAGTTTTAGGAAATTGTCGCCGTAATTTTTGTAGCCGCTCTTTCAAATAACGTTCAATTGTTTCACAACTATAACGCCCAGCCCGACTATCAGTAGTAACATAACATTTACGTCCAGCAAGTAAATCTAATTCCAGTTGGTGAATTAGCGGTGTTGGGTTCGGCGAATCATAAAAAGTCACGTCCCAACCTTGCTGAGGTTTCCACTGGTTGAGAACTACCCAAGGTGTTAATTTAATTCCTGCCAATCCTTGTAAATATTCAATTGAAACATCTGATAAATCGGCATCTTGAGCAATTACTAACCCACCAGTTGTTAAAACTGTGGAAATTAGCTCATGAAATAATTTTAATATTTTTACACGCTTATGCTTACAAGTATTACTGTTTAACAGATGCCACAAAGATTGTTCTACTTCATCTAAAATTACTATTGCCCCGCGCCAATTTTCTGGGTTAAGTTTCCAAATCGAGTCAACACACAAGCCGAGGGAGGGCTGAGGAAACAGAGAACGGAGGATGGGAGGAGCAGGGGCAAGTGTTTTATCAATCCTTTTCTCCCCATCTTCTTTATGTGTTCCCCATTGAATACCAATTTTTTCACATAAAAATCGTCCTAGTAAAATTCTATGAGTAATTAATAAAACGGGTTGATTTCTACTTTTTGCTTGCTTAACAACGCCTTGTAGTGCTGTAGTTTTCCCCGTTCCTTTCGCTGATTTAACTCCTACTAATCCAGAGGTGGGGAAAGGTATTTCACCTATATAAGGACGGTTGAATATGAGTGCAGCCGGAATGCTTAATTCGGTATGGGGTTTGGTTTGAGCAAGATAAATTTCTAAATCAACACTTTGGCGATAAATTTTATCGAAACTACTTGCACCTTTAGCAACAATAAACTCATCAACCCCTTTTTCTATTCCTGGAAGCTCGATGACTTTAACAGGGCAATTTTTTTGCTGGAATAAACAACCAAGTTGAGAAATAGCATTATTTACAGCAGCAATTGTCTTGGGTTGAGTTTCAAAATCAAAACAAATGTAAAAGCTGCGCTTTGTAATCGCAAACGCTGCTAAGTCGGGAATTAGCTGACGACGGGTAACTTTGCCAAATTCATCTTTAACAACCCGATAACCACTAGTAATTCCGGGAATGGCAATAGCTATATATCCTTGCGTCAACAATGTGGCTGCTTTCTTGACACCCTCGCAGATGATGATAGGGATGTTCTGTTGCATTACCCATTGCCAAAAGCCTTCAGCTTCACCATCTGGAGTAATGGTGATATTGTCGGGCATGACCAGATTATAACGTCCAGCTACTTGCTGCCACACTTGCAACGTTACCCGCAAACAAAACACCCGCGTTGGCGTACTGGGAGGATGCTCGTACTTGATGGACTTACCATTGTGATTTTGTCGGGGTTGGTTTGGCTTAAAGCATCCCCATTCCATCATTTGCCAATTATTCACAGGGTCTAGTCCCGAACACCACCAACCACCTTCAGTGATGTGAGCATAACGCTGCAACCAACTACTTTTCACCATTCCGGTATTGGTGCGGGGAAGTAGCTCAGAAATCAACAGGTACTCATAAGCTGTTACACCTTGGAGCGACCTAAAATTGAGATGCACTAAGTGTAAGTCTATACCACTACTCTTGACTAATTCTTCAAGGTGTTGGGGGTGTAAATAGTGCAGATGCATAGGGAAAGGCGCGAAGGGAAGACAATGAGATTAAAACAGTAACATGCATCTGCTTTTTTTTAATACGCGAGATTGCGAGGCTTTTATGATGCTTTTTTTACTTCGTGGCGGGAGATACATCGGTTAAAGCTCTAGTGGGTTATTCTGCCTATTAGATCCCCGAAGTAATAATTTTGTATTGTGATATTTGTTCGCTTTTAATTTTTATTTATCAGTAAATTTCTGCCTTAAGGAATGCGATCGCTGTATGACATCGCTGTGAGGTAATATGTTCATCAAGTTCAGTAAAGGCTTTACACTGAGCCTCCACCTGTACCACACCTCATCTGTGAGATATAACCTCTGATCCTAACGCCCAATCGACTGGAGCCACTACACCACCAGCAACCGATCAATTGAACTTTAGGGGAAGCACCTATTCTATAAACAGAACTGCACATAGAGAAATTAAATCGATGAGGCACTGATGATATCCATGCCAACTTCTGATTTTGCACCAGCAATTTAATGTCATCAGAGACTTTATGCTTAGTAATATGAAATACCAACAAAGAGTCTAGTGGCGATCGCATATCCTCGACCATTACCTACCGAACTCAATGCTCTACGCTAGTGGCGATCGCTATAACTTGTTAACCATTTTACGAAATACCTGATACAGATCCTTTGAGAAATAGTATTAATATCTGGCTTTGGCAAAATTCCTAGACGCATAAATATTGTTAAGAAATAACAACATCTTCCGGAAACTACTGTTGACAAAGTTTATTTTCTATATGAATGTAATTTACTTGGGGAAAAAAAAGGATTTAGTTAGTTTTATTTTTGACTCCCCACTCTTTGGGGAGGCGGTTGGCCTCCAGAAATAGAGAACATATTTTTAAACTGTCAAATTATGTGGAAATCAAAGTTAATATTTAGATTTATACTGTCGGTTGCAGCGATCGCCACTAGCGTGGAGCTAAATTCAGCAAATGACTATTGCTCAAAATGCATCTTCCAATCCGACTGTCGAATCTGGGCAACAAAATCAAGCTTTAGAAGATGCCAAGGTTGGTATGGCAGGAGTTGGCATAGGAGCCATTGCAGGCTTACTCATTTCTGGTTTATGGTATCAGAAACGTCGTTACCACAAAATCCAGTCACTTGCCAAAATAAACCGCTTTCGTGAAGAGTTCCTCTGCGGCTCTTTAGCAGATTATTACTTATCTAATTCTAAAGCAAATTCTTCACCTACAAATTCTCGGAAAACTTTACCAACACCAACTAAATAAGAATCCCCTAGTTCTGAGGAAAGTTTCGTAACCCCAACTAAAGAAGAAATATCCGATCCCTCTACTTCTGAAACAAATAATCTAGCAGCAGAACCTACGCCAGCCGCACTATCTGATTCCTTATCTGACTGCTACCACAAGTTAATCGAGGAAATTGTTAATACAGCCCTCAACGGTCAAATCAGTTCTAAAGAGTATATATGTCACCAATTAGTAGAAAATGTGAGCAGTGGTAATGATGAAATTTTTGAACGCTGTTTGAGCGATCGCTTGCATTCCACTCAATCTGAACTACATAAAGTAATAAATTCTCCGAGTTTATTCCAAAAAGAGACTCCTGAGTTAAAGAAAGCCCGTTTAAATCGCACCTTGAAGGCATTACAAAGTATTCAAGGGGAATGGGAACAAATCCAAAAACAAAAACTAAATTAAGCCCCACTTACCGCAGCTGTGCAACAAATTATCACGGACTGAAAAGCTTCTTGCTTTTCAGTCTTGTTACAAAACTGAACTAACATTATTAAATTTATTGGTGTGAACAGTTATGATTACTTGCCGCAATTGCGAGAAAAATACAAGCGATCGCACTAATTTTTTGCAAGACTTTCACCGAAGGGACTACCAAAACATAAATCATTCAATATTACGGCTATTTCCAACTAGATAAACCACACTGTAGGGACACTGCATTGCTATGACCTTACTTGCTGACAACAGATGTGGTTCAAAGTCTAGATTTATTTTGGCTTTGTGCGTTGGTTTATCCAGTGTACCGCCTCAATAGCAGACGCGATCCGCAGAGGTACCCTAGAAACGCGTACTTCCCCTGTATTAGGATTTGTTGCCTTGAGGAACTGCATAGTCTGGACATTAATTTGCTGCTTAACGATACGTAACAACCTGTATTCTTCCCAGGAGTCAATTTCGACCGCATTGATTTTTTCCAAAAAGCGTGCCCAGCCGATATCATCGATTGGCTGGCGCGTGCGTTCCAACCTTGTTTTACCATGCTGTGCATACAGGCTATATCCATCTGCAAACGCTATAGCAGGTGTATCTTCGGTGTGCAGGTGGTTGTTGCTATCAATACTTATTGTCGTCGAATGGTTGGATATAATCGCAATATTCTTAAAAAAGAAAGTCCAGCCGCAATTCTTAACAAACTCCTCTAAAATTACTACTTTGTTTTTAAATTGGTGGTAGTTTAAACCATAAATACAAAAATCAAAATAACTACCTCCTGCAATTAAACTTTCGGGTTTTCGACAGGAAGAGAATATGTTTTTAAGTAAGTTGCGATCGCCCTTACCAAGGTGCTGGGAGAAAACTTGTTTCCACTGGTTTTCTAAATGCTTTTGCAGTAAAGTGGCATACTCTTTTGCAAGATGGTTATCAAACAACGAATGTAAATTTGTTTGTAGATTAACGGGTAGTCGTACAAGCAACTCTGATTGCAAATTACTGTAAATCCTGCTCCAGTAGGAACTATCTATGGCATCGCCCAGAATTGTATGGGAACCGACTTGGAGCAAATTCCAGATGTACTCGAAGGCGGCGTTGGGGCTATCAACGATAATTATTTCGGGTTCGTTGAGTCTGAGTACAGTATATATTGCTCGAACTGCATCTTTGGCGTGTTGTTGATTGATTCGTTCGGTGGATAGCCCGATATGTTGCCATTTTTCTCGATATCGGGATATCAATGCGTGTTGCTCTGGTGTCAGATGGTTGGCGGACATGGCGGGTATGTGATACAGTACCTATCTTGTATTAAACCAGGTTAGTTGGCTTGGTTAATTTAAAAAATTGCAACTTCGCGATTGCGGATATATTGTGGAATTTAATTTTTATCACTAAAGCAAAAAAATGGGAGTAAAGAGTATATATAACTTCTCACCCCTCAATCTTCTCAATTAAACTCTAAACTAAGCCCCGACAGCTTCCTTGGCAGCGCACAACACCTCAATGTTGATTTCTTTGAAACCGCGATCGCAGACAAATTTATTGGTGCTGCAATAGATTTATATTCTGTTAACTGAAATTATTACTGAATAAAACGTACAACGTGTCATTCATCTTTTACAAATATTTGCGATTTTTCCCAAGGTAGACAAACACTGTCCTCCACTTGATATTTGGGCATATAATGAGATTATGAACATTGAAGTTAAATATTCACTTATAATGTTCTTTTTATCATTTTTAACTGGTGAATGAAATGGCTAAAACATTAACAATACAGTTGTCAGATGAATTAGAAAGTAAATTAACTGCTCAGGCGGAAAAACTAAATTTATCTTTAGAGGATTTAATTCTGCAATCCTTATCTCAATCAGCTAAACAGGAAAATATCTCCGAATTCGATCCAATTTTACCTTTACTAGGTACATTGAAATTTGATAATTCTGATGTAGGAGAAAACCACGATCAATATCTCCAGCAAACTTTGCAACAGGAGTTAAAAATTGGCGAATAAAGTCTTTATAGATACATCGGGGTGGGCTAATTTATTTATTGCAACTGAGTCCTACCATGAACAAGCAAAGCAGTGGTTTCAACATAGGCCTCAGCAAGATCAAGCAATGGTAACAACTAATTATGTTGTTCTTGAACTGGTGGCTTTGCTGAATAGCCCTTTACGCGTACCTCGTCCGCAGTTATTTAAATACGTAGAAGCTGTCAGAACTGCTCCTTATATCAACTTGATTTATATTGAACCAACAATAGATTCGGCAGCTTGGGAGCTACTCAAAAGTAGAGAAGATAAAGCTTGGTCTTTGGTGGATAGCACTTCTTTTATAGTCATGCAACAGCTTGGCATTAAAGAGGCATTAACTACAGATCACCACTTTGAACAAGCTGGCTTTCTTCGTCTGCTGAAGTCAGAATAAGTAATAATAAAAGGCATTTATAGAATATGCCCTTTATTATTAAGAATCGCTAACCTGCTAACTTACGCTCCAACAGCTTCCTTCGCAGCGTACAATACCTCAGCGTTGATTTCCTTGAAACCGCGATCGCGGGCAAATTTTTCAGTATTACGCTTCACTTTGCCGCGCACAAATCCAGGAATTTTATTCAATTCTGCTTGACCATCTTTTGTCCAATTCAAATCAGAATCAGCAGAAATTCCCCTAGTAATAACTTCTTTAGTATCATGACCACCGAAGATTTCTAATAAATGATCTTCCATTCCCAAAGTGAAGGAATTGTAGATCAAATCTGTAATCTGATTAGTGCCTTCGTAACCCATAAATGGTTTGTAACCAATCGGGAAATTTTGAACGTGGATTGGTGCTGCAATTACGCCGCAGGGGATATCTAAGCGCTTACCAACATGGCGTTCCATTTGAGTGCCGAAAATGGCAGAGGGTTCGACACGAGCGATCGCATCCCCAATTTCACCATGATCTTCGGAGATTAGCACTTCATCGCAATACTCGCTAACCTGTTCGCGGAACCAGTCTGCATCATATTTGCAGTAGGTTCCAGCCCAAACAACATGAATCCCCATTTCTCGCGCCAGAATCTTAGTAATGGCGGCGGCGTGGGTATTATCACCAAAGACTACAGCTTTTTTGCCAGTCAAGTTTTGACAGTCAATTGAACGAGAGAACCAAGCAGCTTGAGAGACATGGAGGGTTTGCTCATTGATGAAGTTTTCGTAGTCAACTTCTGCACCTTGAGCGTTAATTACCTGCTGAATCTTGCGAATACAACGGGCAGTTTCCACTACGCCCATTGGAGTAATGTCTATATAAGGTGTGCCAAATTGTTCTTCCAGGTAACGAGCTGTGGTCAAACCGAGTTCGCGGTAAGGCACCAGGTTAAACCAGGCTTGGGACATCTTCTTCAAGTCGTTCACCGAAGCACCTTCAGGAATTAAGGTATTTACCTCAATTCCCAAGTCAGCCATCAGCCGTTTGAGTTCGGTGCAGTCGTGATTGTTGTGGAAACCCAGGGTAGTAGTACCGATAATGTTAACTGAGGGTTTTGCTGTTTTGCCCTCAGGCAATTCGCCCCGCTTCCGAGCTTTTTCAATGTAGTATTGGACGATTTGATCGAGAGTGCGATCGGCGGCTTGCAGTTCGTTGTAGCGGTAGTGGTTCACATCCGCTAGCATGACATCTCCTTTCGCTTCCAACTGCGCCCGTTCCACAAAGTTGTGCAAATCCTCTTGCAAAATGCTAGAGGTGCAGGTGGGAGTTAACACAATCAAATCTGGGTGTTCCTCAGCATCCTTGCGGGTGATGTTATCTACCACCTTCTCTTGGGAGCCGCGTGCCAAAACGTTGCGATCGACGACACTGGTTGTCACCGGAGTAAAATCCCTCTCCCGCGATAGCATGGAGCGCATGACGTTAAAGTAGTCATCGCCAATGGGGGCGTGCATAATCGCATGAACATTTTTAAAAGAACTAGCGATTCGCAGAGTGCCGATGTGGGCTGGGCCAGCATACATCCAGTAAGCCAATTTCATGTTTGTGTCTCCCTTTTAAATTCAAATAACTAAGTAAGTGGGCGTAAAAAATATAAGATAGAGCTTACCACCAACCCCTTCGGTGCGTAGTTTAACGCCGTAGGCATCGCCCAGCGTGCCGTTAGTAGAGAAGGGGAGAGGTTTGGAGAGAGGTATTATCTTTAATTCAGCCCATTTACTTATAAGTGCTTGATTATTAAATCGTTTCTGATTTTCTCAAACCTGCTGGCTGAAAAAAAATAAGGTTTGTTGCGGGTTTTAGGGGAAGCAATATAGCTAAAACCTATTTACTGCTTGGGATACAGCTATCAATTTAAACAACATTGCTGTTATTTTTGTAAAAAAATCTTAATGTTCAAGTAAATTTGTTGATTAATCTCTCATTCCCTAGTCAGTTGCGTTTTTACTTAATTCGCTAGGATGTACACAAGCTCATTTTCACAACAATTATGGTGAAAACACCCTCCCAGCTTTGGACAATTCATCCTTTGGAAAATGGCGACAAACTCACCCGCTACGAATTTGAGCGTCGCTATAATGCCACCCCTAACCTGAAAAAAGCTGAATTAACCGAAGGGATTGTCTATATTATGCCAGCTGCCCTGCGTTTCCGAAGTCACGGTCAACCGCATGGTTGGATTATTGGTTGGTTAGTTACTTACGAAGCTGCGACTTCTGGTGTAGCGTTGGGAGTTGAACCTACCGTCCGCTTAGACTTAGATAACGAACCTCAACCCGATGCTGTTCTCCTGATTGAACCGGAAGCAGGTGGTCAAACACGGCTGAGTGAAGATGATTATATTGAAGGTGCGCCAGAGTTAGTTGTGGAAATTGCTGCTAGTAGTGCGGCTATTGATCTTCATGGCAAAAAACAGGCTTATCGTCGCAACGGTGTCAAAGAATATATAGTTTGGCAAGTTTTAGACCAAAAATTGACTTGGTTTTCTCTTGAACAGGGTGAATATTTGGAATTAATACCTGACAATGAAGGCATTTTGCGAAGTCGGGTATTTCCAGGGTTGTGGTTAGCGGCGACGGAGTTATTAGCAGGTAATATGCAGGGTGTGTTGAAGGTTTTACAAGCAGGTTTGCAATCTGCTGAACATGGGGATTTTATCAAGAAATTGGGTAGTGATTAACCCGTTTTAAATAGGGAAAGTCTCTTAAGCTATGTTTGCACACCAAATTCTTCTGGATCTACACCCCAATTTACCCAGCGAATTGCTTCACGCGCTGAGTTCATATTCGGTGGAACTCGCAAGGCGTGAATAAAGCTTGTGCTAGGGCAAGTCATTTTTAATAAATAAATTGGTTCTTCATCAACATCAGCATCAATTTTTAATAGTGCATATTCAGCCCAAGTATCTAATTCAATAGCTTGCAATTCTTTGCAAATTCTGGCGTAACCGATACCCTGAATTAACACTCGGCGTAGTTCGGCGTTTTCCTCTGTCAAAAGCCATTGAGATTGCCATTGCTGCGGGTGGATTTTACCATATTTTTCAGGCAAGGTTACACCGTGGTATGAGTAAAGGCTATATCCATCAGTAAATTCAATGGCGGGTTCGCCTTCAGCGTGGAGGCGATTTTGATTGTCGAAGCGCAGGTGAAGCGGGCGATCGCAGATAATACAAATGTCATCATACGCAAACAACCAACCACATTCTTGAATTAAAGATTGAAATACTTTCCATTCCTGTTGAGGATGAACAATGTTCAAAATAGAGACACAGAAATCAAACCCAGTCATCCAATTACCGTGACTTTCAGGTTTAAAGCAATCATTAAGTTGCATTTCAATCCACCACGAATGATCCTCTGGTTGCTCGTTTAATTGAGTGCTAAATTTCTCATTTAAGTCGTTGAATATTTCATGATTTAAAGGATCATCTGCTACATAATAAAAACAGTTGTCTAATTGCCTACGTACTTGGCTTCCAAACTGTTGATTGAGTTTATTTGAAAGTTCCTGAAAGAAATGAGCCGAAAATAAGCTTCCTATACTATTTGGTTCATTGAGGTAATTGTCTATAAATTGAGGTGAAAGTCGTTTTAGCATCCAGTTGCAGGCTGCATAAGGACTAGCCTGAAAAAATATTTCAGGCTCTTGATAGCCAAAGTCAATTGCAATATAGGCAGCTTTTACTGCTTCCGCCGCTTTTTCACGATCAATTCGCTCAGTTGAAAGCGCGATCGCTCTCCACTTGTCCCGATAAACTGGAATCAAAGCCTCTTGCTCAGGCGTTAATTTTTCAATCAGTGACATAACGCCAACCTTCAGGCTGATATTCTCGCTGAATTTTCACTATCCAGTCACCTTGGGGAATAGAAATAGCTTGATGCTCCTCATGAGCTAGCAATGCCGACTCTGAAAACACACGTAAGTAGAGCGTGCTATCTCTAACGTATAATTCTGCATTCCCCTCAGTAATACGATGCTTATGCCCCGTAACTTCGCCTTCTGCCAAAGTTAAGTGAAGTATTTTTTGTCCTTCAACCTGCTGCACAGGTAGTAAGATTACATCACCCTGACGAATTGGTAGCATATTTTTGCTTTCCTGACATGGGTACAAACCCCACTTCGCTTTACTCTCAAGTTTGATTTAATTTTGGCACAAGCTCTATTAAGGTGGGGAATTGGGCATTGGGCATAGGTAAATTCAATAATTATTCTTCCCTTGCTCCCCCTGCTTTCTCATCTCCCATGCCCAATGCCCAATGCCCCAATTGGGATATTTTAAAAACTGTAGTCGCCAATTATGCGTTAGATAAGTTAAAGATTGAAATAGCTGGAAATTCAGACCCAGCGTACCCTCATTTATCCTCTGGGACAGACTGGGCATTAAGTTCAGCGGATTTTCTCCCAAGCAGGCAGTTTATGTGAGGATTAAATCACCGCCCTAAGCGTGACCATTTATCTTGACAATTTGCAAAAATTACCTCAATTTGACTGTTTGGCTTAGTAGCTCTTCTTTTTATTGAAATTTCCATGTCAACTCTCGTCATCGTCGAATCTCCAACCAAAGCTCGTACCATTCGCAACTACCTGCCAGCAGGCTATCGGGTGGAGGCGTCTATGGGTCATGTACGTGACCTACCCCAGTCGGCTAGTGAAATTCCCGCTGCCGTCAAAGGGGAATCATGGGCGCAGCTAGGGGTAAATGTGGACGCCGACTTTGAACCGGTATATGTTGTCCCGAAAGACAAAAAGAAAATTGTTACCCAGCTCAAAGATGCCCTCAAGGATGTAGATGAACTGATTCTGGCAACGGACGAAGACCGGGAAGGTGAAAGCATTAGTTGGCATTTATACCAATTGCTGAAGCCAAAAGTTCCGACTAAGCGGATGGTGTTTCACGAAATTACCCAAGAGGCGATCAAAAAAGCGTTGAAAAACTGCCGCAATATTGATGAGCAGTTGGTTCGTGCCCAAGAAACCCGACGGATTTTAGATCGGCTTGTCGGCTATACTCTGTCTCCCCTGCTATGGAAAAAAATCGCCTGGGGATTATCTGCTGGGCGAGTGCAATCTGTAGCTGTGCGGCTTTTAGTCACTAGGGAACGCCAACGCCGCGCTTTCCATGAGGGTACGTACTGGGATTTGAAAGCTAGTTTGTCAAAGGAAAAAACCCCCTTTGGTGCCCAACTGGTCACATTGGGAGGAGCCAAAATCGCTAACGGCAGTGATTTTGACGCAGCTACCGGACAAATTACCGCAGGACGCAATGTCTTGTTGCTCAATGAAGACCAAGCGGTAGCGCTCAAGGAACGCTTAACTGGTAAAACCTGGAGTGTTAACGACATCGAGGAACGCCCAGTGACGCGCAAACCGTCGCCACCGTTCACCACCTCGACGTTGCAGCAAGAATCTAACCGGAAACTGCGTCTCTCAGCCCGTGACACGATGCGGGTTGCCCAGAATTTGTACGAGCAGGGGTATATTACCTATATGCGGACAGATTCGGTACATTTGTCAGATCAAGCGATCGCAGCTGCTCGCAGTTGTGTAGAAAAGCTCTACGGTCAACAATACCTCAGTCCTCAACCTCGGCAATACACCACGAAATCCAAAGGCGCACAAGAGGCACACGAAGCAATTCGTCCAGCAGGTAGCAGCTTCCGCACTCCCCAAGAAACTGGTTTGGGTGGTCGGGAACTTGCCGTTTACGATTTGATTTGGAAGCGGACTGTCGCTTGTCAAATGGCTGATTCCCGGCAAACTCAAATTACCGTGCAATTGCAAGTCGAGGACGCTGGATTTCGTTCTTCTGGCAAACGGATTGAATTTCCCGGATACTTACGTGCCTACGTTGAAGGCTCAGACGACCCGGAAGCAGCACTGGAAGACCAGGAAGTAATTTTGCCGAATCTGAAAGTGGGAGATCATCCAAATTGTACAGAGCTAGAAGCAGTTGGGCATGAAACCCAACCACCAGCTAGATATACCGAAGCTTCTTTGGTGAAAACCTTAGAAAGCGAAGGTATCGGTCGTCCCAGTACCTACGCCAGCATCATTGGCACAATCATCGACAAGGGTTATGCCCATTTGGTGACTAACGCTCTCATTCCCACCTTCACCGCTTTCGCCGTCACCGACTTGCTGGAAAAACATTTCCCAGACATCGTTGACCCCAGTTTTACCTCGAAGATGGAGCAAACCCTCGATGACATTGCCACAGGTGAAGCGAAATGGCTGCCCTACTTGCAGAAATTCTATCTGGGAGACAAAGGACTAGAAACGCTGGTAAAAGAGCAGGAAAGTCAAATTGATGCCACCAAAGCTAGGACTGTAGAACTGGAAAATCTAGATGCCAAAGTCCGCATTGGTAAATATGGTCCCTATATTGAAGTTGAAAATGGTGACGGAGTTATCACTGCCTCAATTCCCAAAGACTTGACACCAGCCGACCTCGACCCCAAACAGGTAGAAGTATTGCTGCGACAAAAAACCACAGGTCCTGACCAGGTAGGTCGGCATCCCGAAACTGGCGAACCGATTTATGTGAAAATTGGCGCTTATGGGCCTTATGTCCAATTAGGTGACAAAACCGACGAAAACCCCAAACCGAAACAAGCCTCCCTACTCAAAGGTGTCACCCCAGAAACCGTTACCTTGGAAATGGCTGTTGGTCTGTTGGCACTACCCCGGACATTGGGAGTTCATCCAGTTACTGGCGGCAAAATCCAAGCAAGTTTGGGGCGCTTTGGCCCTTATGTTGTTCACGATCAGGGTAAGGAGGGAAAAGACTACCGCTCCCTCAAAGCTGCTGACAATGTATTGACAATTAGCCTAGAGCGTGCACTGGAATTATTGTCCGAACCAAAAAAGGGACGCAGTTCCACCAACAGCAAGTCCAAGGCAGCCTTACGCGAATTGGGTACGCATCCAGAGGACGGGGAAACAGTTAACATTTACGATGGCCCCTATGGGCCTTACATCAAACATGGCAAAACTAATGTGAGTATCCCAGAAGGTCAAACAGTAGAAAATATAACCCTGGCTGAGGCGCTGAACTTGTTGTCAGCTAAGGCATCGACCGGGAAATCGACTCGCAAAACGAGTAAATCAACGAGTTCCAAATCTAAGTCAACTGCTAAATCGTCAACGACTGCTGCGAAAAAAAAGGTTACAGAAGGCTAGTTTCAGGTCAAGAGTCCAAAATCCGACTCTTGACCCTTGATAACCATCCTTGATAGGATACAGTTCGATAGGTTGCAAGTGTGATACTCTAAAAAGTAAGGTAAAACACAACGCCAAATTTTAGAAGTGGCTTATGTCCCAAGTACGGGTTTGTGTATCGGCCCGATTGGAAGCCAGAGGTGCGAAAAAATACTATTTTCTGCGTACCTGTTAATCAAAAATTGAGGTAGTATCTCAGGAGCGGTCAGTTCATGGACTATATAGAAAAGGTGCTGGAAAAGCTTAAGGAATTAGCTCGTAGGCTCATTGAGAGTCTATTAGGGCCAGAGGCTGAACCGGAACCGGAACTGATTCCGATTCCTGTAAACGATCGCTCGCGCCGTCGCCACTAAACCCACAGTGGTAAACCCGACGTTGCAACCCTTAAGTATTCTGGCACTGCATGGGCCAAACTTAAATTTGCTAGGACAGCGAGAACCAGGAATTTATGGTTCGTTGACACTAGCTGAAATTAACCGCCTGTTAGAAGAAGAAGCATTCAAGTTACAGGCGAAAGTTTTTCCTTTGCAGTCAAATCATGAAGGGATTTTGGTAGATACTATTCATAGTGCATTAGGACAACATCAAGGAATTTTGATTAATGCAGGAGCGTATACGCACACAAGTGTGGCCTTGCGAGATGCGATCGCTGCTGTTAACTTGCCCACAGTAGAAGTACATCTGAGTAATATTTATCGCCGGGAAGATTTTCGCCATCATTCGTACATCGCCCCAGTAGCGATCGGGCAAATAAGTGGTTTTGGCGTCCAAAGTTATTTGTTGGGCTTACAGGCATTAGTGAACCATTTAAAAACCATATAAGCATGAAAAATCAATTGATTTTAGATTTTGGATTTTGGATTTTGGATTAAATTATTGAATCTAAAATCTAAGTTGCGCTGGAAGCGCACCAAAGGTGCGACCTAAAATCCAAAATTGTATGCGTTACTCTCCTATAAGTCGGTTTAGAGGCACTTTACTTGGAGCATTCCTGGGGGAAAGTTTAGCCTCTAGTGGTGAAATATTACAATTTCAGAGTTACCTAGATTTGGGCAGAATGGCGGTTCTGGGTACTCAGAGTTTGATTGCATTGGGTAGATTAGATTTAGATGATTGGATAGGGCGTCAGCAACAAGAATCTCCTCATTTAGCAGCAACTGATGACATATCAACAAAAATAATTATTGCCACACTACCAGTAGCACTTTTTTTTCACGAAAATCCAATTAAGCTCCGACAAAACTTGCTGCATGTGCTAAAAATCTGGGAGGATGACCCAGTAGTACGAGATGGAACACTAGCAGTAGGATATGCGATCGCTCTTGCCCTAACTGAAAAACTCGACCCACTAACCCTTATCCCGCAAACAATTTCTTTTATCGGAAAAACACCGACATCAATACCAAAAAAATTATTAAGAGTCCAGAATTTATTAGAGCAAGGGGCTGGATTGTCAAGGGCGCAAGCTGAGTTTGCTAGAGAAGAAAAACTCAGTAACACTATTGCTATGGCATTTTACTGCTTTTTGAGTACTTTGGAAGACTTTCGCCTTGCAATTTTGCAGGCTACTCACAAAAGCAATTTTAAAGTGCAAGATGCTACGCTTGTAAGCTCACAAGCTACAGGTGCAATTACTGGTGCTTTATCAGGAGCATATAACGGTACAGGTGGAATTCCCGTAAATTGGCAAGTCTTGCTCTTGCAGAGAAATTCTCCAGCATGGGGACTAACTAGCTTTTCCCAAATGTTAAAATTAACCGATGCATTACTGGCAGTATGGTCAGGAGTGTACGATCTTGCCTTAAATCCAAGGGAGTTAACAGAGGAGGAATGTGAGGTGGCTTTGCTTTCAGTTTACGCAGCTCCTCGCGTTATTCGGTCGCGTTAATCTCAATTAGCCAGACAAGAAGCTTAACAAGGGGCTTAAGACCCTTATTAAAAGTAGGCCAACTTCCGCCACAATGTACTAGTCTTATATACTAGAATTTTTCAGCAAACCCTCGGACTGATTCTGTAGATAGCTATTGTGGCAAATAGGCAACAAAAAAGCCCCACCACCTTAGTTACAGCAGCCGCAAATCAAACTTTCCTGATGATTGTCTTTTTTTTGAGGTATCAAAGTCGGCAATTGCAGGCAGAGATAATGAAAATGCAGCAATTTTTGCAGTTCTTGACCCAGCAACTAACTCAATGGCGGCGACAGTGCAAATCACTACGCCGTAAGGGAAAGTTAATGAGAAGTCCCAAAGGTAAAAGCCATAGAAGGGAACTTCTAAGGACTATGTTCAAGAATGTATTCCTGTTTTTATCAAAAACTAATGAAAAAAGCAATCGCCGAAAACAAGAAAGAGCGCTCCAGTCAAAGGTAAAATCTGTCAAAACTAAGAGTAGTATTTATGCAGTCGTTTTAGGTTGGGTACATAAACAGCGTTCCTCGGTGATTTTGGCGATCGCTGTAGTGTCCCTCACAGGTGTTATTGGACATAAACTATACAACCAGACTCAACTCCAAATAGGAAATCCCGCGCCTCAGACAATTACAGCGCCCTACACAGCTAAAATCGAAGATCGGAAAACAACAGAAATCGAGCGCAAAGCCGTCAGAAATAGCTCTTTACAAATGTTGATGCTTGATGCGCGAATGAACGAACAAATCAACGAAAATTTGCAACAACTTTTGGATGATGGCAACGAAATTCGCGCTGTTGCTGGATCTTTTCCTTTTTTTGATCCTGTAGTTTTGCCCATCTATACTCAACGTCACCTCCGTTCTTG
This sequence comes from Nostoc sp. ChiQUE02, assembly GCF_034531305.2. NCBI lineage: Bacteria > Bacillati > Cyanobacteriota > Cyanophyceae > Nostocales > Nostocaceae > Nostoc > Nostoc sp. ChiQUE02. The sequence goes on along the minus strand of NZ_JAVRBN020000004.1, from coordinate 284,565 downwards.
TTCTGACTCGGAATGGCAAGCACTGCTATCGGCTGTAGAAAATAGTAAAAATCAGCAGAAGAAAGGAACAGGACGAACCGCCGCCTCATCCCGTCCATCATCTATAGCTGCACCCAATCAGCAACGCCAGCCACGCACAACACCATCCAAATCTGATTCCCAGAGTTCACAAGTAAAGCCACAGAAAACAGATCCAGTTGATTTTTCTCAAAACACTGACTTTACTCAAGCAATAGCAGAACTAGAATCTTACCGCCTCACAACTTCTGAGAAAAACTTATCCTTACTGATTGCCCAAATTTCTCAAGTACGCCAAAGATATACCGAAGCCACTACCAAACTTTTACAGTTAGAAACTGTTAGTCCAGAAGCAGTATACGAGGAATCCCTCCTTTTGGATTTGTCAGATGTGGAGTGGGAAAAAACCCAAATGGGAATCCATCAGAGTATAGAGCGGATTCTCACCCAAGGCATCCCACAAGGACTGCCAAAAAATATCTTACAAGATGCAGTGAGCTTACAATTGCAGACCTTTGTACCAGAATCTGCTGAACCTTTGGCAAAGACCCTGTTGTTAGCTGTGCTCAAGCCGAATCTGCAAAAAGATGAAGAACAAACCAGACAAAACGCTCAAAAGGCTGCGGCTGGTGTGCCACCTGTGATGGTGAAGGTACGGCATGGTGAGGTGATTGTCAAAAAAGGAGAGCAGATTACTACATGGAACTTGGAGGTGCTGGAGCATTATCACCTGATTCGTCGGGAGGTAAAATGGCACGGGTTGCTGAAGTTAGGAGGCATTATTGCGATCGCCATTGGCATGTTTGTCTGGATAGAACGGCATATCGATTACGAATTGCGACAACGCGATCGCTTGTTGGTGTTACTGCTAACTCTGAGTGTGCCAGGAGCGATCGCGATCGGACTGCCTTATAGCACCTGGAGTGCCCTTGGTTTATTGTTGGGAAGCTTTTATGGCCCCACTTTGGGGTTGACAGTTGTGGGACTGCTGTTGCCTATATTAGGCATTAGCTTGGATATGAGTAAGGCTGCGCTTTTAGCTGGTGTCGGGGGAGGAATATTAGGTAGTTATATTGCACAACGATTGCGATCGCGTGAAGAATTGGCATTATTGGGTGTTGCGATCGCCTTAACTCAGGGCGGCATTTACCTAGTTGTTAAAGTCTTAATTGGTCAAGCATTTGGTTCAACCTGGTATATCGTCCTCCGAGAAGCCGCGTTATTTGCTTTATCCGGCTTAGGCTGGAGTGTTATCGCCTTAGGCTTGAGTCCTTATCTAGAAAAAGTTTTTGATTTAGTCACTCCAATCCGCCTAGCAGAGTTGGCGAACCCTAACCGCCCTTTATTAAAACGACTCGCTACTGAAACTCCTGGAACTTTTCAACATACGCTGTTTGTAGCTACCCTTGCCGAAGCTGCTGCCAAAGAACTAGGATGCAATGTTGAACTAGTCAGGGCTGGAACATTATATCACGATATTGGCAAAATGCACGACCCTCTTGGCTTTATTGAAAATCAAATGGGGGGACCGAATAAACATGATACAGAGATTAAAGACCCTTGGAAGAGTGCAGAAATTATTAAAAAGCACGTAACTGAAGGGTTGGTGATGGCGCGTAAACACCTTTTACCTACAGCGATTCAAGCTTTTATTCCAGAGCATCAGGGAACAATGCTGATTGCATATTTCCATCACCAAGCCCAGCAAATGGCTCAGGAAGATCCAAGTTTAATAGTAGACGACGCAGATTTTCGCTACGATGGCCCGATTCCCCAATCACGAGAAACCGGAATAGTGATGTTAGCAGATTCTTGTGAGGCAGCGCTGCGATCGCTCGAAGCATCGGCTTCGGGTAAGCGTCCCCTTCGTGCAGCATCTCCTTTAGGAGAAGAAAAGCGATCACTCAAAGATGTCTCTACCGAACAAGCTTTAACAATGCTGAATAATATCCTGCGTGCCAAATGGCAAGACAATCAACTCGTAGATTCAGGGCTAACACGAGAAGAAATGTCAAAAATTGCCCAGATATTTGTAGATGTTTGGCAGCAATTTCATCACAAACGAATTGCTTATCCGAAGTTGAAGGCTAGTAGTACTGTGCGGAATTCGTAATGTGATATCTACGTCGGGCTACGCCTATATCTATTGATAATTTTGTTAAGAGGTTTTTTTGAGGTGCGATCGCTGTTTCCTCTAAATATATGCTGAGTTTCCAAATTAACCAATATAAAGGATTCGGCCAGGGCAGATTAAGAAAAATTCATGTTATCCAGAATTTTTCGAGATATCTACCCAAAATATGGACAGTATACGTATAAGGCAAGTATGATACCTGCTTGTAGATATTATTTAGAAAATCTCTGTCTATTTTGTGACTAGAGAATAATTTAAACTACAAGTGCCTTAAACTACTACATAGGGTGGGACTGATGACTTCTTCGGCGGATGCTAATAAAACAATCGAAAGAGCAGACATATCCATTTTTGACTCTAATTACGAAGAATTTAACTCTTTAATAGCTCAAAAATTAGCAGGTTTAATCCAAAAAGTGTATGAGCAATTTGATGAGATAAATAAACGAAAACAGGGTGAGAAATTTGATGAAATAAATGAACCAAAACTGGGTGAGGATTACCACTTAATAAATGAGCTAAAGGAAAACGGTCTTCCTTTCGGCTTCGTTGCGTCTAAAAAAAGTAGCAACGATGTATTTGTCGTTTTTCGTGGTACGAAAACTTTTGCTGAGTGGTTTCAGGATGTAAATATTCCACTTGTTTCTTATCATGACGGTAGAAATCGAGAAGGAGACAAATTGGACAGAATACAGCTAATTAAGTCCCCAGTTGAGATTCCGAAAGTTGGCGATTTTGGTCGTGTCACTGTAGGTTTTAGACAAATCTATATCAGTCTAAGAGATGCAATGATTAATGCGCTTCAAGACCGCGATCCAGACTCTCGGATTTTTGTCACAGGACACAGCCTTGGTGGTGCATTGGCAACCCTAGCAATCCCAGACATTCTTGCAAATACCGACTTTAAGCCTGAACAAGTTATCTTGTATACTTTCGCCAGTCCTCGATGTGGTGATAGGGAATTTGCCACTGAGTTTGGAGCTAAGGGCGTAAAACATTGGAGGATTGCTAATACTGAAGATTTCGTGACTATGATTCCGTTCCCAACAGGAAATATCTTCAAGACAACAGCGAAACTACCAAAAGATGAAGAAGAAAAGGCAATTGGGAGTGGAGAAGTGACTTCAAAAGAGGGAAAACCAAGAAATCCAAACCCACTTTTTGGTTTCTTTAAGGCAATGTATAACAGAAGCGAAGAAATATTGGGTGACCATAAAAGAAGGATGCCAGACTATGTACATACTGGTACACCAGTTTGTTTTACGATTCATGCAGCTGCTTTAGAGCAGCACCACAATTTAGAAGAGATTTATATGCGCGGAATCTTGAGATTCACAAAATCAGAATAATTAGAGTCGGTTGCATTGTAAGATTTTAGTTATCAGAAAAAAATCTGGAGTCTAAGGTGTTTTAGAATGCAAATTGTTGCCACTATCGCTATTGCATTTGTTGCATTTATACATATTGTTATCTCGGTAGTGGAAATGTTTTTGTGGAAAAATCCTGTTGTTCATCAGAGACTTGGTTTTACAGCCGACATTGCAAGTCAAGTGGCTCCAATTGTCAAAAATGCAGGGTTATATAACGGCTTCATTGCTGCTGGCTTAATTTGGGGAGCATTCACTAAAAGTGATGTCCTATCAATTCGGGTCTTCTTTCTGGTGTGTGTTGTAATTGCAGGTATCTTTGGTGCGTTAACTCTAAAACGAACAACTCTTGTACTTCAGACACTTCCTGCATCCATTGCGCTGATTTTTGTTTGGTTAGCTTTTGTTCAATATTAACGGGCAAAGTTAACAATACGTTTGCTTTTTACTTGTTAACAATTTTCTCTTTGGGTCTTGCGATAATCTCAAGGCTTATTTAATCCTAGCTGATTCCACACCCCAACTTTAGATGCGATCGCGATCGCTTGATAGTCACTGAAGTGAGTTAATACGTCAAGCTTCATCAGTAGTTAGTACAATTTCTTTTCGGGGACGACCGCCCTTTGTACCATTTAGTCGAGATGCCTCAGATTTTGCAAAAGAAGTGGAATTTCCACCCTTTCTGGCAAGTTCAGCCATCCATTTTTTGCTTCCGAATATTCCGTTCATCAAAGCAGGAACACTCAAATCTACATCTAGAGTTTTCCAGTGTAATCCTTCACCAGAAGGTGTTACCTCTACTTCTGCTAAGTCCTTGATCGAAGCATCCGCCAGTCCTTGGCCTAGCTCTAAAGGGAACCCAAACATACATTTGTTGGACAAGAAAACTATAATCATTCCTAAATAAGCATCATAAAAAGCACGAGTAGCCCGTGGTTCAGATGTGGCGATCGCATCTGACTTTGCTCTCGTATTGACTAGCTTTTCTTTTAATTCTTCTGTAGCCGCAATCTTCTTAACCATGATATTCTCGCCACTTTTTTAGTAGTTTTAATTGGTAATCCCTATTCCCCAGTACATCGCACACCAGCCAAAATAAAATTAATTGCTGCTTGAGTATGCTGCTCAATCATTTCTGGACTCAGCAGTTGCAAATCTGGTCTAGTATGCTTGATGTTTTCGTAAGCGTTGAAATATAAATTACAAACCCCAACAATATGCAGGGTGGTGAGAAATGGATCGAGTTGACGGAAATAACCTTCTGCCATCCCCCGCTCTAAAATCTTGATGAGATAGCTAAAGTTTTCTTGCCAATTCCCCTCTTTGAAATACTTTCCCTGATTTTGGTTTGCTTCTTGAAACCAAAGCATTCCTCTGTGTGGGTGAGCAGCTTCGTAGGCAATCGCTTCTTTGACTAGCAGTTTTAAGGCTTCCTCTGGTGGGAACTGATCCAAATTTAGCTGTTGAAACCCTTCATGCATTTCCACCGCCGGACGTTGTATAACAGCTTGGTATAGCCCTTCCTTGCTCTGGAAATAGTAGTAAATCATCGCTGTGGTGACACCTGCACCTCTAGCGATCGCCTCTGTCCGCGCCCCACTAAGTCCATTTCTGGCAAACTCTGCTTCCGCCGCATCGAGAATCTGCTTTTTCGTCGCTTCTGCATCGCGTACCTGACGCGGCTTTTTAGCTGAGAATTTTGACTGCGTTGAACGACCCACGTTGCTCCATTATCATAACCAAAATATATTAACTAAAAAATTGGTTAGTAGTTGACATAGAAGATGAAATTTATTAAATTAATACTCATTAACTAAAAAATTAGTTAATTAAGTAGTTAAGCAATGCAGTAGCCAAAGTTAGCCGAGCATTTGCTCGGTAATATTAGTTCGTCCATTGCAGACAAGACTTTACTTATCCCAATTTGCATTCAAAAGTAAGATATCAGACAGGCGACACAAGGTTGTCAAGCACAACTTTGAAGATTGTGTGATGTTTCACTAACGCATCTACTGAACTTTAAATAAACAATTTCTGAATATTTTGGAGGAAAAATGGAATCAATTTTACCTGGTGCGCCTTGGTTAATCGCGCACAAATCTACATTAGGAGTGAATAAACCTAATAAAATCATATTAAATGGACAAGATTATGTGATTTGGCAAAATCAAAAAGGCGAAGTGTTTGCACTTGATAACATCTGTCCACACATGCAAGCACCCTTATCAGACGGGTGGGTTTGTCAAGAGAGAGATACTATAACTTGCCCTTTTCATGCACTCGAATTTGATGGAAAAGGCAGACTACAGCAAGGAGAAAAAAAGGATAATCAGCCAATTACCAAGCCATTAGAGCTAATTATTAGTAATGATTGCATCTGGACTTATGCTGGATTTGAGCCAAGATTACCCATCCCAGATTTGCATCAGAAAATTGTAGACGAATACGAGTTCATCGGAGTAGCTGGAGACAAAAGTATTCAGGGTGACTTTTTGAGTAACCTGATGGTAAACTATGACTATAACCACCAAAATGGTACTCATAAAGAACTATTTAAAATTACATCTTGTCATGTGAGTTATTTTGAAGAAAAAGAATACTATGCCACAGTCAAACAAGAACTGACGAGAGCCAGCAACGCGCTAGGAGAAATTATTAAAAATCCTATTTTGGGAATCTTACCGAAAAGGCTTGCCAACACACTTGAATACGCTTTTCCTTCAACTACAGCTTTTTTTGCTAAAACGCCTATTGGTGATATTGCTCAAATTCATATTCTCTACCCGGAAACAGAAAAAATCACCAAGACGTTTATTTTGATGTATGCTAAAGTCGTCAATCCTTTGATGAAGTTTCTGTTTAAAAATTCAGTTTTACAAGCAGGAGCCACAGTCATTGAACAGGATACAGGTGCAGTTGAAAGTTTGTATCCCCGGCAAAAACCAAAAATTAGATTGCCAAATGAAGAGATTATGTTCTACGCAGAAAAACTCTACCGCGATTGGTAATTTGGATTTGCAAAGCCTAACTGCACTTTACAATTAAGTAGATTCTGTAGCTAATCACTGCTGGAGGTACTCAAATATGCGACAGCTAAAATCCGCCGACGAAATGCCTGGTAGCTATGGCTTGCCGATCTTGGGCGAGACTTTAGAAATATTTCGGGATTTAGAACTGTATATATGGCGGCGATTCCAGCAGTATGGTTCAGTTTTTAAGACGAGTGTCATGGGATACAAACGTGCTTATTTAATTGGCCCTGATGCTAATCGCCTGGTGCTGGTGGAACAAGCGGAAAATATGTCGTCGCAGATAGGATGGTATTTCCTAGAACCAACGTTTGGCAACAATATCTTATTACAAGATGGGGAAGAACATCGGCTAACTCGTCGCTTAATGTATCCAGCATTTCACGGAAAAGCGATCGCTACATACTTCGACACCATCCAAAATATTGTGCAAGACTTCCTCAAAGATTGGGGACAGAAAACAATTCCCTTAAATTCTAGTTTCCGTCAGCTTACCCTGATGGTTGCGACTCGCCTCTTCTTGGGAAGCCAGAATAAGAGCGAAGTTGAGCAAACCAGTCAGTGGTTTACACAACTGCTAGATAGCAGTATGGCAATATTCAAATGGAATGTTCCTTTTACTTTATATGGTCGCGGTCAAAATGCTAGGGGTAAGTTAGTGGCTTTCTTGGGTGAAGCGATCGCAGAGCGTATCGAGCAAGGTAACTTAGAGGAATCAAAAGATGTTTTAGGATTGCTCCTAGCAGCTGTTGATGAAGACGGCAATAAATTGAGCGAAACACAAGTAATCAATGAGGCATTATTATTGCTGTTTGCTGGACACGAGACGACAGCCTCCTTGCTGAGTTGGGTAATATTTGAATTAGGTAATCACCCAGAATGGCGAGAGCGACTGCGCCAAGAACAATTAGCAGTTGTGGGAAATAATCCCCTTAGCCTGTCCCATCTCAAACAGCTTCCACAGTTAACCAACGTCTTAAAAGAAGCAGAACGGCTCTATCCGCCAGTGTATGCTTATAATCGTGGCGTCCTCAAGGATATTGAGTATGCAGGTTATCGCATCCCAGCTGGTTGGTTTGTGACCATCTCGCCGATGCTGACTCACCGTCTACCAGAACTCTACACCGATCCTGATCGCTTCGACCCCGATCGCTTTGCACCACCTCGTGAAGAAGATAAAAAACATCCCTTGGCACTAGTGGGTTTTGGTTATGGTTCGCACAGATGTTTAGGCATGGAATTTGCCCAGATGGAAATGAAAATCGTGCTTTCCACACTGCTTCGTTATTATGACTGGACAGTAAAACCGGATTATTCTGCGATCGCTCCAGTTCGTCAGCCTTCTAAAGTTAAGGAAACTTTACAAGCATATATTGAGCCTTTAGCGATCGAGCATCCCTTGAAGAGTCAAACATAAATCTTCGATCGAACAAATCGAAAGGATATTGAACGAGGTATTGCAGTAGGCGTTGGGCAATGATTATGCTTACTGCGTCGTCATTGCGATTGAGATGACCGCAACCAATAATAAGCATAGAATAATGGCGATCGCTTAAGCAAGATGCATAGAGTAGTTGAAGAAATATCATTGAAAGCATGGCCTGCTTTTGAAACTATCAACCATTATGGTTGGCTGATGCGTTTTGCAAATGGTTACACCAAGCGAGCGAATTCAGTGACAGTTTTTGATCGAGTTGGTTTAGATATTGAAGAAAAAATTACCTACTGCGAGTCTCAATATCGAGCACGTAAACAAAAGCCTATTTTCCGCTTGCTTTCATTCACCAACCCAAAAATGTTAGATGGCGAGCTAGCTGCAAGAGGTTACGAAATCATTGAGCCATCTCTAGTTATGGGGCTGATATTATCAGAGCGATCGCTCAATAGCACATATTATATAAATCAAGAAACTTTGAATGATTGGTTGGTTGCTTACCATAGCTTGAAAGCTTTGGGAGAGCAGCAATCAACTATTCATCGGATGATATTGGCAGGAATAAAGTCAGAAATTTTGTTTGTGTCATTCAAGCAAGATGAAGAAATTGTTGCCTGTGGGATAGGTGTTTTAGAAAGCGGTTATTTAGGTATTTTTGACCTTGTTACCAGTCCGATGCAAAGACGACGCGGCTATGCCACAGCGATTATTCAGGGTTTGCTTCAATGGGGTATTGATAAAGGAGCTTACTTTTCTTATATACAGGTAGTCAAGGCAAATATTCCAGCTTGCAAACTGTATGAAAAACTCGGTTATGAATCAATGTATGAGTACTGGTATCGAGTAGGCTGTATATCAGGCAATCAGCAGTGACTGAAACAGAGGCTCTGAGAGAATGTTTGAAAAGTCCTCTTGTCGGTATCAAAAGTTTCAGATCCCTCTAAATCCCCATTAAAAAGGGGGACTTTGATTCTGGTTCCTCTCTTTTTAAGGGGGGTTAGGGGCGATCTAAAAGTGCCTAAAGTCACCACAAAACACTTTTCAAACAACCTCTGACTAATAATACAGACAAAGCCTCGGAAAAATAGTTTATCAGCAGGAAACTATAACTCTACACCATGTTTTTTGGCAATTTCAGTAAGTTTCTCACACTGATGTTGTGATGCTTGAGTTAATATCTCTTCAGCCTGTTCTCTAGTACTTCCCTCTTTAGGAATTAAATACTTGACATAAAGAGATACAAAATCGGCTGCGATCGCTAAACCAGATAAACCATGTTTGTCAGCTTCCTTACCTGCGATCGCAGCTACCAAACCAGCTTTAATTGGGTCTGGTTTAACTTTCATGAACTGCTCGACAAGTTTAGGAACGTAGTCTTCTGGGGGCAAATTATCTAACTTACTTCTATCTGGAGTAAAGTTACATTCTGCGGCTTGAGCTTGCTCTAAAACACACCATTCTATGTATTCTTGCAATGCTGCATCGGGAACGCGAGGAAGATAATTATGTAGCGCTAAATCAGACACAAGCTTACCGTGTAAATTGCTGTTTTATGCAAATGCATTAAGGCAAGCCTAACGCACTGTTTCTATAAGTTTTAGTGTGTTACGCTACGAGTTTTGAATATGAGGCATTGGGAATAGGACATTGGGAATAGGTTATTTATCTCTCATTTTCCCCAAATTTATCTTTTGGACAATTACTCAGGTAGATGACCGATCTAGTAAGCTGTAAGTGAGCCTAGTTGGATAAATGGAGCGCGAAACATGACACTCAGTGAGCTACTTCCTGCTGTTCGCAAACTCTCTGTATCAGAAAAACTTAAGCTAATCCGCATTTTGGCAGAAGAATTGGATACTAACGAAGATATTTCGCCTCTAGAACCATTTAAAACCTATGATTTGCCTACACCTTATAATTCATTTGGTGCAGGTGAAGTTCTTATGCAGGCATTGAAACAGACAGATCAAATGTGACCAAATGCGATTCAAATACTCGACTATTGATACTTCTCAAAATGAGTTTGACAGTTTGCCAAGGATTCCACTGAGTCTTTGTCTAGGTGATAGAACGGTTGAAGCTCTTGGACTGGTGGACAGTGGTGCAACTGTAAATGTCTTGCCCTATGAAATTGGTATTGAGTTAGGTGGGGTTTGGGATGATAGCAGGGCGATTATTCAATTAGCAGACAACCTGAGCAATCTGCCAGCAATGCCATTCTTGGCGAACGTTGAGATCGGTGATTTTGCGCCAGTTGAACTGGTATTTGCTTGGGTGAGAAGAGCGAATGTACCCTTAATTTTTGGACAGACAAACTTTTTCCTAGAGTTTGATGTGTGTTTCTACCGTTCCAAACTTGAATTTGAGATTGAACCAAAATCTGAGTAATAAATATGAATTTGTCAATGATGCGATCGCTTTTGACATACTACGCGATCACATTTTAGTTGAGTATAGATTAGGGGCGACCGCTACGGTCAGTAGTATAAACAGTAACTATCATTTTTTGGTATAGCGATCGCAAGGTTGGTGTGCTTACTTAGTCAATCAAGTAAATGCGCTTTTTGTGGTTCGTTCATTGTCAAATTCGCAAAGCTACGTATTTACACGCAATATATTTTAGCCATCTGTGTTAAACTCAACTGTTGATAGCAAAATATGTAAAATAGGAAACAAGAAAGTATTATGAAAAATAAAAGCTATGTAATTTGGAATAATAAAGGTGGAGTTGGTAAAAGTACCATAACATTCCACGTTGCTTCTGTTTATGCAGAAAACAATCCTGATAGAGATGTTGTTGTAATAGATATGTGTCCTCAAGCAAATGTTTCAATGATGCTTATGGGCGGGGGAAAGAAAGCTGAAGAACATCTTCAAGGTCTTATAACTATGAGAACTCCCCAAACAGTTGTTGGTTATATAACTGATAGCATAATCAAATCAGACATTAGTGATTTAACTAAATACATAATAGACCTACATAAAGTTAACCCTAATTTGCCTGAAAATATGTATTTGTTATCAGGTGATGGCAATCTGGAGTTGATTGCGCCATTGCTATCAGAAAGAGCTGATGCAACACCGTTATCTGAAAGTGATAAACCGTGGGAGAGTGTACATTCAATTATTAAAAATCTTACTGAGCGACAAGTTAGTGATAAACCGTGTACATAATTTTATTGATACTAATCCTAGCTTTTCTGTATATACCCAAATAGCAATTCTTTCGGGTGAATATCTGCTAGTCCCTATCAATGCAGATGACTCATCTATATTTGCAATCACTGGGCTTTTTAATCTTATCTGGGGGACAGAAAATAAACATCCTGTGTATGGTAAGTATACATTTTCGTCAAAAGTAGATAATTTTAATATTGAAAGGCCGAAAATAGCATTGCTTCTTGGGAATAGGTTTACACAAAAAAAGGGAGCCGCTCATGCATTTAAAGCTTTGTCAAATGAAGCGATAAAAAAATGTATGATGAGTATTGTAAAAATCCTAATCGTTTTATTGATATTGATATTGATAGTAACTCTTCTATAGATAGTCAAGAAAGTTTTGAAGCATTGTATAGCGCTGAATTACGTGATTTTAATAGTGCAGGTGTTGTTGCTGCAAATCAAGGAATTCCGCTAAGTAAAATGGATAAAAACATTTACTATGTTTATGAAGAAAGAATACAAGTAGCTAAAGAACAAAGAGAGGAATGTCGTAAAACAATTGGAAATTTAGTGAGTAAGTTATAAATATTTTCTAAAAAAGTAATATTCACAGCGATCGCTTGCTCTTTGGATAACCAATTGACGTAAAGCGGCTGAAATCGTTACCATTTATCCCTGCTGCATCACACGTTGAGAGCGTAAGTGCAGCAGAGATAAAAATTCTGCCAACTCAACCAGCCCTTCTGCTTCTCGTCGTTCTGCTTGGGTAATCACTTCGCCTGCATCTTGGCGATCTAGCAAAAATTGCAGACGCTCGTGAACAGCTTCAGGAAGTTGAAAGTGAGTCAACTCAACAGGTATCTGAATAATTTCAACCATACAAAGTATGTCTAGCAAAATTGCAACTACTTGTAGAGCCAGTGTAACTGAATATGCATTGTGCTAGACAATCTGATATTTGAGAATTAAGCAGTCCGAAAACGCGCTAACTCTTCACCTGTTTTAGCATCATGGGCGTGAACTGTACACACCAAACATTACGCGATCGCGCAACTCTCAAGGTACAACATTCACGAACCCAAATTGACGAAAGTGATGATCAAAAGTGAATGCCTGAGTTAAATGGAGTTTATTCATCACAACCCGACTGGCGCAGTCGGTGAAACTCCAGTTTTTATCTGAGAACTGACGGAAAACCTGCCAAGTTTGTTGAATATCCTCTTCTGTCAGGTAATAAATGGTCGTCAGATTATCTGAAAAGAATGCCTCTCCTAAGCTGATTGCCCTCAACGTTTCTCCACGGGTTCTCAAAAGGGTCAAGGTTTCATCGACAACGTAATCTGTTGTTAGCAATGGCTGAATATTTTGATTAACCCATGAAGACGCTGCCTGATGCTCAGTATCGGAAGGAACAATACTAGCAAACCAGGCGCTGGTATCTACAAAGATCATTTTGCACTATGGGGAGGATAAAGAATAGTGTCATGATCTCGACCAGAAAATTTATCATTGCTAACTTCTAAGGGCATGGCTGCAATTTGTGCCAAAATCTCTCTAGGAGTTTTGTTTTGAGGTTTAGCCTCAGTTGAAATTACAGTGACTTCAACACGAGTTCCTTCGGCTAATGGAATCGGCTGTGATAGCCTGAGTACACCCTGTTCATAAACAGCTTCTATAGTTATAGTCATAAACTTTTACCTCATGCCCTAGCTATTTCTAATCATGGCATAATATCTAACATAGTAAAAAACACAGCTAATGACTAACCAAAAAATAATTAGCCATTAGCTATTAGAAATTAGCATCTTTTAAGCAGTCCGAAAACGCGCCAACTCTTCACCAGTCTTAGCATCGTGGGCGTGGACTGTACACACTAAACATGAATCAAACGATCGCGCCACATGACCAACTTCTACTGGATCGCTAGAATCGTAAATGGGTGTGCCAATTAACGCTTCTTCAATGGGGCCACGGATTCCTTCACCGTCACGAGGGCCGATATTCCAAGTACCTGGGGCAATAACCTGGTAGTTCTTAATCTTACCGCCCTCTACTTCCACCCAGTGAGATAAGGAACCCCGCGCTGCTTCCGTTGCACCCCAACCACGACCATCTTTTTCTTTGGGTTTGATATACCAAGGATCGTTTAACTTAAATTCGCGCAAACAGTGTTCAGCTTGCCGATATAACTTGACAAGTTCGTGAACTCGTGCTAATTGACGCACATGAATACTAGCACCACCCATTCGTTTGAAGACATCAAGGATAAATCCGTCGTAGTGTTGCCAAGATTCGCCATGTTTACCACCAGCTACTAATTGCCGTGCTAAGGGACCAGTTTCCAAGCGTCCGAAGTCTTTGTGAAGGACTGCACTCGACCAAGAGTAAGCGTTATCGAAGTCTTTGGTATTGATTGCAGTGGGTTTAGTGGTGCGATCGCTAGGGTGAATATCTTCTGTCCCTTCATCGTACCAAGAGTGAGTTGTATTCTCGCGGGTAAATGACTGATCCATTAAAACATGAGTGTCTGCAAAGCTGTCGTACACTCCACTTTTCATAATCATCGCCGCATTTCGTCCTTCGATAGTCGGCTTTTGGTATTTATCTTCATGGGCTAAATATCCCCAAGTGACATATTTACCAACACCAACGCCATATCTATCTAGACCGATATCTAAACCCATGCGCCAATAGAAACCTAAGTCGGAATCTCGATGATTTCGGTCTTCATCTAACCAGTTCCTAAAGTCGTCATAAGTCTGGATTTGTTCGTACCGTTCTAAAGAACAACCCAACCACACTGGTTCTAACCAATTGGTACGGAAATATTCTAGAATCGCCCAAGCGCGGGTGATGTCTGTTAAAGTGGGGGCGCACATCACGCCGCCAGGAACCATGTAGCTGGAATGGGGCCATTGTCCACCCAATAGGGCATAAATTTCTACGGGTTTAGCGGAAATTGTGATGCCTAGTTCGTAAGATTTGCCTGTGAAAGCAGCAAAGCGTCTTACAGCTTCGTCATAATGGCGACTATGGCGGTATTTTTTATTGGTTAAATCAATAGCAAACAAACCATAAAAATACCGGGGGATGCTTTGAATTGTTTCGACAATTTGACCAAGATTTCTCGCTAAAATTGCATTACGGGGAACTTCTGTTTCCCAAGCTGTATCTAACGCCCAAGATGCACAAGTCAGGTGAGAACCGCCGCAAATTCCGCAAATCCGAGGTGTGACAATTAATCCGGCTTGGGGATCTTTACCGCGTAGGATAACTTCAAATCCGCGAAAAAGTTCGGCATGTGTCCAGGCGTTGACTACACGCCCATGTTCAATATCGACTCGGACATCTAAATCGCCTTCAACTCTACCGACGGGCGATATATCTAATGATTGAATTGTCATTTGTCATTTGTCCTTTGTCATTTGTTATTTGTCCTTGGTCATTTGTCCTTTGTCATTTGTTATTTGTCATTGGTAATTATTCACTCGCCCCACTGCAAAATAGTCGAAACCTTTGATTCCTCGTTGAGAGGTATAGAGGAGTGTGAAAGGTTATAGTCATTAGTCAAATCACAAAGGACAAATGACAAATGACTAATGACCAATGACTAATGACAAATAACTAAACTGTAAAAAAGTCTTCTTCTGCCCAAGGTGGTGCTGCGTCTTTAGCTACCATTGTGAGTAAGGCGTAGTCTTTTTTGTTCACCCCTGGCGGTAATTCTTTGGGAACTCCCATGACTGTTTGGGTTTTGAATACTGTTCCTGGTTTGAGGTCAAAGAAAGGAAATTCTGGTTCGGTGCAACCTAAACAAGGCATTCCGGCGCGAGTTTTGGAAGAGACGCGGTTCCATAAGATGCGGTTGCAGGAGGAATGAGTCATGGGGCCGCGACAACCCAAGTCGTAAAATAGGCAGCCTTTACGCTGACCAAATTCGGCGGTTGATGCTTTATAGGCAAAGTGGACGTTGCGGGTACAACCTGTTTGGGTATAGGTGTTGAAGAAGGTTTGGGGACGATTTAGTTCGTCGAAAGCAATGTCTGCTATGCGTCCAGTAGCGATCGCTACTAATATCTGCGTTATCCAGTCAGGATGGGCGGGACATCCAGGTATATTGATTACAGGTAATCCGGCTTGCGAGAGAAAATCTTTCCCTAAAAAACCGCCTTCTTGACGTTTGAGAAATTGCAAACCTTCTGATTCGCTGGGGTTGGGTGACATGGCGGGAATTCCTCCCCATGTAGCACAATCTCCCACGGCGACGATAAATTTAGCAACTTTGGCGAGGTCTGCTAACCAATCTTTCATGGCGCGATCGGCAAACCGATTCCATTCGCCAGTACCGTTGGGGGCATTAACAACGCTGCCTTCAAATACCAAAATATCTAGGGGAATTGTCCCAGAAATGCAATCCCGTAGCAGCTTTTGTAAGTTGTTACCTAGTTCCAATCCCAAAGAGGGATGCCAAAGTAACTTGATGCCAAAGTCGGCAATTAAATCACAGACTGTCGGTTCTTCAGCATTGAGAAATGACATGGTGTTGCCTGAACAAGCACCACCTTGTAGCCATAGTACGTTAGTCATCAGCTATGTGTTTTTGTATTGTTTACCATACGTGACCCAAGGGATAATAATTGTAGAGTTTCACGTATTTATAGCGATGTCTTACGACAAGCCGCTCTGCGTCTACGCTCATTTGTATGCAATACACTTTGACATCACTATCCATTCCTCTCTCTTGTTTCAAGAGAGGCTTCGAGGTTTAGTCCCCAACCCTTGTAGCGTTGGGGCTGTTCTTGTTTAGGTCTGTATTGAACTCAACCCAGAAGTGCTATATCAATATTTATTTATTAATATTAATCTATTTCTTATTTAATTAGATTTTATTAAATAAAAATTAATCATTACCAGAAATTAAAATCTAATTAAGATTACTTAAAAAGTTATATAGCTAACAGACTTTTTCACAAAAGTTTGAATAAGAGACTAAATACACTGATTTTATATAGATAAATTAAAAGTATAACCATAAAAATCTTGTAATTAAAGGAATATGACTGCAAACTAAATAAATCAAATGGTAAATAAATTTTATTTTAAATAGTTAAATTCTGATAACAAAGTTAGGTGATAAATCCTTGAAATGTTATCAAAACAATATAGAGTAACTGCATTATGTCAGGTCATGATACAAAACACCTGAGAAAAATGTAAGGTGTTTAAAGCTGACATAAATATTGGCAATTTCCCCCTAGAATTTTAGAAATAGAGTGTTTTATAGTAGAAAAATTGATTCACTCAATTATTAGGTATGGGGTATAAGAAAGGGAATTAGTTACAGGGGATAGAGTTTATGAACTGTCCTCTGTCCTCTATCTTCTCTTTTCTATCCTTAGCCCTAGTTTCAGACAAAAAAGGGGAATTCCGCCTAAAGGACTCGAAGCCTGCGTAAATCAGTATGGCCCTTGATGAGATGCGATCGCGTGTTTCGATTATTCATGGGTGTTAACAGACTCAATTCCCAATTGGCTAGAGTACGGCAGAGTATGACCCCCAGCATTACAGATTCAGCGGTGAAGGCTGCGATCGCAGCTGTTGCATCGGAGTCAGCCTCAGCAGAGGAAAAAATCCAGATGCTGATCGAGATAGCACAAGGCTTTCAAAAAAAGCCGAAAGCTGCCCAAGACTTGCGAAATGCAGTTGGGTTATATTACCGGGCCTATGAAATGTGTGGTGAGGAGTATCCCCTGTTGAAAGCCAGGGCCCAAGTCGGCATGGCAGGGACGTTACAGGCAATACCGGATGCTGAATACCAACTGTTGCTGCAAGCGAAAGCAGGTTATGAAGAGGCGCTACCGATTTTACAACAATTAGCAACGCCTCAGGAAGTGGCAGAGACACAGATGAATTTTGGGCTGGTGTTGCAGTCGCTTGTAGCATTCAATTTGGCACGGATAACAGACAGCATCCAGGCTTATCATGAGGCTTTGCGGGTGTTTACTTGGGAGGACTATCCCCAGGAATACGCGATTTTATACAACAATATTGCGATCGCTTACCTTTCTATGCCCCTAGCATCGGAACGGGAATACTTGCGTCAAGGGTTAGCAGTGCAATCGTTTGAGGTGGCACTCAAGCATATTAATCTGATTGACCATCCCAGAGAATATGCGATGTTGCAAAATAATTTGGGTAACGCTTTGCAATATTTAGTGAGTTCCCATCCTGTGGAGAATAACTTGCGTGCGATCGCAGCTTATGACGAAGCACTAAAAGTGCGTAACGCCAAAGATACACCCCTAGAGTACGCTAACACAATTTCTAACAAAGCCAACGCCCTATTCAACTTACCAGATGACCAGGAAAAACCAGAAGCTGGTAATCCTCAAAACCTTTTGCAAGCGCGTATCTACTATCAAGACGCTTTAGAAATATTTACGAAATACCAACAGATTGCCCAAGCAGAGGTAGTAGCCCAAGCGCTACAAGATGTAGAAGCAGAAATGAAGGGTTAGGAGTTAGGGATCAAATTAGATTTATAACTCTTCACTCTTCACTTTAACAATGAGGACAAAACAGCATGAGAGATATTTTTACCTATCCAAATGCGATAAATTTTCTCACAAGTTTAGCAGATGGTGAACTGAACATAGCAACAGAATTTGTGTGGCTAATCATAGCAGCAGCCTTGTCTATGGTCGGCGGGGCAATTGGAGGAATGCTGTTAGCTGGAAAAGATATAGGCTATCAGTTTTCTGCAATGCTTGGTGCATTATTTGCTCCTGCGGGTGTAATTCCCGCCATCCTCTTAGGTCTTGCTGCCTTAAATTTATTGGCAAATTATTAGGAGAAAACATGTTAGAGATTGGGTGGTTTTCTGCCAAGCTATTTTTTAAAGGAAAGCTACTGCGCGACCCGATGTATTTTGTCAAGCAAACTACTATTGGTATTGCTGTAGGTTTTTTACTGCTAGTGTTACTTGCACAAGCGCCAATTCCCTTCTACTTCCCAATAATATTATCTAGTTTAGTAACGGGCATAATTATGCCATTCCTCCTCAAAGATTTCAAAATGAAGTAATTTGTCATTGGTTATTTATGAATAACCAATGCCCAATGCCCAATGACTAATGACTAATGACTAATGACCAACCTTGAAGAATTAGTTCAGGAAATTAACCGCTTTGAGGCAATTATATCCGAGTGGGATGAAAGCCAACGATGTGTAGCAGTAGGTTTAAAAAGATCAATCGAAGCTTTGCACAAAGCAGCATTGACTAGTTTGATTAAAAGCCTCAAACAAGAATCAATGTCAGCTTTGCGTCATGCTGTTGCTGATGAAGTAGTGTATGCAGTACTACTTTATCACGAACTAGTTAAACCACCAAAACCACCATTAGCACAGCGCATTCATACAGCTCTTGAAGAAGTTCGCCCAGGTTTAAAAAGCCATAATGGGGATGTAGAACTAGTCGCAATTAAGCCACCAGATACAGTAGAAGTCAGATTAATAGGAACTTGCAGCAGTTGTCCAGCTTCAACTTTGACTTTATCTCAGGGAGTAGAACAGGCAATCAAAAACCATTGTCCCGAAATTACCAAAATAGTTGCGGTCAATTACAACCCTATTGTTAACAATGCAAATTCTGGTTTAATCAGTCCATTCTCTTCAAAAATAACTTCTACTTGGATCAAAGTGGCGACTATTGATCAAGTTCCTGAATTTAGTGTATTGGCAGTACAACTTGCTGGTACTTCACTAATTTTACATCGTCAAGGTATTACGGTAAAATGTTACCGTAATGCTTGCACTCATCTAGGATCTCCCTTAGAAAAGGGTAAAGTTGAAAATGGTATTATTACCTGTCCTTCCCACGGATTTCAGTACAGTTTAGAGACAGGTAAATGCTTAACTGCACCTGATGTTTCACTTCAGTCGTATCTAGTAAAGATTAAAGACAATAAGATTTTTGTGAAATTGCAAAAATGATGATGCGAAAACAACATTTCAGCAAATATACTCAGTAATTAGCAAATTACAATAACTTTGCCTTTTCGTTTCAGTAGTTCGCGTATTGATTTTAGTCGTTTATGCAAGCAAAAGGCAGATTACTTTATCAATATACCTGAATTGGTTCTCATTTATGTAATTCAGTTGTTCATTTTGGTGTTTTGAGAAAGTAATTAGTCATTTTGCTTTCTCAAAATGGCATATTGCTTCCTCAAACTGTGTGATTGCTTTCTCATTTTGGTGGTTTCCGCAAGTAAAAAGGCATATTGCTTTCTAAAACTGTGTGATTGCTTTCTCATTTCAGTATATCGCGCATTCATTTTGGTGTTTTCCGCAAGCAAAAAGGCATATTGCTTTCTCAAAATGCTTAATTGCTTTCTCATTTCAGTACATCGCGCACTCATTACAAATATTGTTATGTAACAAAAGGTACTGGAGTTTGGCTGGGATTTTTTAAGATTGATTAATAGGGGAGTTTTTTAAAAGTTTTATAGAAAAAACAGATTGAAAAATTGTAACTGTTGTTACATGCTAATCAACATTAATGTTTTTAAATAATTATCAGCGTCTATCTGCGGTTCATGGATATCCCAACCAAAATTAATCCAATATCACAATTACCGCTAGAAGCAACAGAAATTTCTCAAGAATTACCTCTATCACCTCAAGGTGCAGAGGTAATTTTAGGCAACATTATTGAACCACAGCAATTAGTAATACCTGTAGAACCGAGTCCCACAACAATGTTCGGGCCTCGTGCTGCTTGCTTATTATCAGAAACTGGCCCCTTATGGGTATCAGATACGGGACATCATCGATTATTAGGATGGCAGAAATTACCCACGAGAGATAGTCAACCGGCTGATTGGGTAATTGGACAACCTGACTTTTATCACGAAGGACAAAATGCTAAAAGTACACCGGGAAGGGCAACCCTAAGCGTACCAACAGGGATTTGTGCTTGCGGCGAAGGGTTAGCTGTAGCAGATGCTTGGAATCATCGGGTTTTGATTTGGAAAAAATTACCAGAAGATAACAATGTTCCAGCAGATTTGGTGTTAGGGCAAGTTGATTTTACCGAAAATGAACCAAATCAAGGAAATCAAATAGCATCTGCTAGTACAATGCACTGGCCCTATGGCGTTTTTTATCATCAAGGACAGCTATTTATTGCTGATACTGGTAATCGAAGGGTATTAATTTGGCATCAGTTACCAACAGAAAATGGTCAACCTGCTGATTTAGTTTTGGGACAACCAGATATGATATCTCGCAATGAAAACGGCGGTGATTCTCCAACCGCAGCGAGTATGCGTTGGTGTCACGATATTACCTTTTGGGGAGAGAATTTGGTTGTCAGCGATGCAGGTAATCATCGGGTAATGATTTGGCAGGGAATACCAACAGAAAATAATGCTCCTTGTGCGGTGGTTTTAGGGCAAAAAAGCTTTGATTTTGTGGAAATGAATCAAGGAGTTTATTTGCCAAGTGCTAGTAGTTTGAGTATGCCTTATGGTGTAGATGTTGCTGGAGATTGGTTAGTAGTTGCAGATACTGCTAATTCCCGTCTATTAGGATGGAGAAAGCCAGAATCAATTTTATCATTGCAAGGTGTAGTGGCAGATGGATTGGCAGGACAAATCAATTTTCAAAGTAAAAATGAAAATCGTAATTTTGGACTGCCAAAACGAGATAGTTTAAATTGGTGTTACGGAATAAAAATTTGTGGTAGTACGGCGGTAATAGCTGATTCTGGAAATAACCGAATTTTGCTGTGGCAGTTTAACTATGCCGAGTGAAGAAATTAGAGTTTGTGGTACTGTTCAAGGAGTAGGATTTCGCCCTACTGTATATCGTCTTGCTAAAGCCTGTGGTTTGCGTGGAGATGTTTGTAATGATGGCCAAGGTGTTTTAATTAGGGTATCTGGTAGTGAGGAAGGAATAACCAAATTTGTTGCTAGATTACAAACAGAATGTCCACCGTTGGCAAAAATTAATCAACTAACAAGAATTATTTATGAAGGTGAATTGAAATTTGATAATTTTGTGATTTCTACTAGTGTCAGTAATGCCATTAAAACAGAAATTACCCCTGATGCAGCCACTTGTCCACAATGTCAACAAGAAATATTCGACCCCTTTAGCCGCTTTTATCGTTACCCATTTACTAACTGCACTCATTGCGGCCCCCGCGTGAGTATTATTCGCGCGATTCCTTATGACAGATGCAATACCAGTATGTCTGCGTTTGCTATGTGTTCAGAATGTGCAAAGGAATACCATGATGTCGAAAACCGCCGTTTTCACGCCCAACCTGTTGCTTGTCATGCTTGCGGCCCTACAGCTTGGTTAGAACGCGCTGATGGTAAATCGGTTACTGCTTCGATGTTCTCTATGCTAGATGATGTTGATGCCGTTTGTACCTTGTTGCAAAAGGGGGAGATTGTCGCAATTAAGGGGTTAGGTGGTATTCATCTAGCTTGCGATGCAACTCAGGAAACTGCTGTACAAAAACTGCGTCAGCGCAAAAAGCGCTATCATAAACCCTTTGCTTTAATTGCGCGAGATATTGAGGTAATTGAACAATATTGTAGTGTCAACGCCAAAGAAAAAGAATTATTGACAAGTTCTGCTGCACCAATTGTTTTATTACAAGCGACAGGTAAAAAAGTACTAGCACCATCGATAGCATCGGGGCAAAATACTCTCGGCTTCATGCTACCTTATACGCCTTTACATCATTTAATTCTCCGGCGAATGAATCGCCCAATTGTTTTAACAAGTGGCAATCTTGCCGATGAACCACAGTGTATTGATAATGACGAAGCAAGAGAAAAATTAGGAAGAATTGCTGATTATTTTCTTTTTCACAACCGAGAGATTATTAATCGAGTAGATGATTCTGTTGTGCGTGTTGTCGGCGGTAAAGTCCAAACAATTCGCCGTGCTAGAGGATATGCACCAGCATCTATTAGCTTACCACCGGGATTTCACAAGGTACCGCAAATTTTAGCAATGGGTAGTGAGTTAAAAAATACTTTTTGCTTATTGCGTGGAGGAGAAGCAATTCTCTCTCAACATCTGGGAAATTTAGAAAATGCTGCGGCTTTTAATACTTACCAAGAAACTTTGAATTTATACTTAAATTTATTTGAACATAAACCAGATATAATCGCCATTGATAAACACCCCGAATATCTCTCAAGCAAATTTGGTAAAGAACTTGCATACACAAATCAAATCAAAATTTCCCAAATCCAACATCATCACGCGCACATTGCTGCTTGTATGGCAGAAAATAGTATTCCTCTAGATTCGCCTCCAGTATTAGGTATTGCTTTAGATGGTTTAGGCTACGGTGATGATGGTACACTCTGGGGCGGAGAATTTATTTTAGCAGATTACCGTAAATTTCAGCGGCTAGCAACATTTAAATCAGTGCAAATGATTGGTGGTGAGCAAGCAATTTATCAGCCTTGGCGTAATACTTATGCTCAATTAATTGCTAGTAATCTTTGGGATAATTGCCAACAGCAATATGCTGATTTGGAAATCGTAAAATTTCTGAGAAATAAGCCACTAAAACTACTAAATCAACTTATGGAGAAAAGAATTAACTCTCCTCTAACTTCCTCAGTAGGGCGGTTGTTCGATGCAGTGGCGGCGGCTATCGGTATTTGTCGAGATGAATGTAGCTATGAAGGACAAGCTGCGATCGCAATGGAAGCTATAGTAGATGTTAGCAGCTTAAATAATGATAAAGAAACGCCAATATATCCTTTTAATTTTATCTTTTCAGATAGTATTTATTGTATAGACCTATGCCTAATGTGGCAAGCCTTGCTCGATGACTTACAGCAGCAGATTCCACAACCAGTTATAGCCGCCAAATTTCACCAAGGTTTAGCTAATGCAATTGTGGAAATGGTTAAGCATCTTTGTCAAGAAAATCTGATTTGTCAGGTAGCCCTAACAGGAGGAGTATTTCAAAATTGTATATTGTTAGAGCAAGTTACCAAACGATTACAAACATTGGGAATAAAAGTACTCACTCACAGCTTAGTTCCAGCTAATGACGGCGGGTTATCTTTAGGACAAGCAGTTATTGCAGCCGCACAATTAATACATGAGTGTTGATATTTGACAAACTTTGTCTCATAAATAATTCTCTCTGCTTCTCTCTTGCTTCGTGCGGTTTATTTAACTTGACAAATAAAAAGATGTGCTTAGGAATCCCCGGACAAATTATTGAAATAACTGATGTTAACTACAAATTAGCTATAGTTAATATTGGTGGTGTTAAGCGCCAAGTAAATATTGCTTGTATCGTTGATGAACAACATCCCCCTGAAGCTTGTATTGGTGATTGGGTATTAGTACATGTTGGCTTTGCGATGAATCGAATTAACGAACAAGAAGCGGCAGAAACATTACAACTATTCCAAGAATTAGCAGCAGCACAAGCAGGGATTAGTACGTAAATAATAGACTTTTTTCTCACGCAGAGGCGCAGAAAATAATTGAAAACTCATGCCTTTGTTCTCTGCGAGACGCTGCGCGAACATGGTAGCCTGCGGTAAGCCCCTTTGCATCTACGTTAAAAAAACTTTCTACTACAAAAGCGAAATTAACTGATACATAAAACTCACTACTCCTCACTTCCTATGAAATATGTTGACGAATTCCGCGAACCTGAAAAAGCCGAAGCTATACGCCGTGAAATTGCCAAATTATGCTATCGACTAGAAAAACCTATCAAAATCATGGAAGTATGCGGTGGACATACCCATTCCATATTTAAATACGGTATCGAAGAAATTTTACCCGAAGCCATTGAACTAATTCATGGGCCTGGTTGTCCAGTATGCGTGATGCCAAAAGGGAGATTAGATGATGCGATCGCAATCTCTCAAAATCATAACGTCATTTTTGCCACCTTTGGCGACGCCATGCGAGTTCCTGGTTCCAAAACCACTTTACTACAAGCTAGGGCACAAGGCGCAGACATCCGTATGGTGTACTCTCCCCTAGATAGCTTGCAAATTGCCAGAGATAACCCCGACAAAGAAGTAGTCTTCTTCGCTTTAGGCTTTGAAACCACAGCCCCCAGCACCGCCTTCACCATTCTGCAAGCAGCAGCCGAAGAAATTGATAACTTTAGTCTGTTTTGCAATCACGTTCTCGTGATTCCCGCCCTCAAAGCACTATTAGATAATCCCGACTTACAACTTGATGGATTTGTTGGGCCTGGCCATGTCAGTATGGTAATTGGCACTGAGCCTTATGAATTTATTTCCCAACAATATAATAAGCCAATTGTTGTCTCAGGGTTTGAACCCTTAGATATTCTTCAATCAATTTGGATGCTATTGCAACAGCTAGTAGAAAATCGTTGTGAAGTCGAAAACCAATATAACCGAATTGTCCAAAAAAGTGGTAACACAGCAGCCCTGCAAGCCATAAATAAAGTTTTTGCCGTGCGAAATAGTTTTGATTGGCGCGGCTTGGGTGATATTCCCTATTCAGGATTACAAATTAAACCTGAATATGCTCAATTTGATGCCGAACTTAAATTTACCATTCCTAATCTCAAAGTAGCCGACCATAAAGCTTGTAAATGTGGAGAAATTCTCAAAGGAGTCTTAAAGCCTTGGGAATGTCAAGTATTCGGTACAGCTTGCACACCAGAAACACCCATTGGTACTTGCATGGTATCTTCTGAAGGCGCTTGTGCAGCTTATTACAAATATGGGCGACTCTCCACTATTGCCAAAAGAACAATCGCCCAAAAACCAAAAATAACTCAAGAACCTCTCCCCGCCTGCGGCTTCTCCTCAGACTAAATACTCTGCGTACCTCTGCGCTTCCCAGCCTGCGGCAAGCCGCAAAAGCGTCTACTGCGTTCCTTTCGTTTAAAAAAATTTAAATATGAATATTCCCCCCACAAACTCAATACAAAATCCTCTATTCCAAAAAATCGAACAAGTCCGCCGTCGCCAAGGTAAGGTGCGAGATACTCATATAACTCTCGCACATGGCAGCGGTGGTAAAGCCATGCATGATTTAATTGATGATATTTTTGTCAGTAATTTTGATAACCAAATTCTCTCGCAACTAGAAGACCAAGCCAGCTTCAACTTAGTCCCTCTCCTCCAACAAGGAGACAGACTCGCATTTACAACAGATTCCTATGTTGTAGACCCATTATTTTTTCCCGGAAGTGATATAGGAGAATTAGCTGTCAACGGCACAGTTAATGATTTAGCTGTCAGCGGTGCTAAACCTTTATATTTAACTTGTAGCGTTATTTTAGAAGAAGGATTGCCTGTAGAAACTTTGCGGCGTGTCGCAAACAGCATGAAAGTAGCCGCAAAAGAAGCTGGTGTTCAAATTATCACTGGTGACACAAAAGTTGTACATCGGGGTGCTGCCGATAAACTCTTTATTAATACTGCTGGTATTGGTATTATCCAGCGAGGATTTAACATTTCCGTCCACAATATCAAACCTGGAGATGTCATAATTATTAATGGTGAAATAGGCAATCATGGAGCAGCAATTTTAATTGCCCGTGGGGAATTAGCCTTAGATACTAATATTGAAAGTGACTGTCAGCCGTTGCATAGTTTAGTCGAAACTATTCTCCATGCATATCCCCAAGTTCATGCTATGCGAGATGCTACACGCGGTGGTTTAGCTACAGTACTAAATGAATTTGCCTTAAGTTCTAATGTAGGAATTCGTCTCTATGAAGAATCTATTCCAGTGCGGGAAGAAGTCAATGGAGTTTGCGAAATTCTTGGTTTAGACCCGTTGTATTTAGCTAATGAGGGTAAGCTAGTTGTGATGGCTCCCAAAGAGAATGCTGACAATATTTTATCAGCTATGAAATCGCATCCAGCGGGAAAAGATGCTTGTATTATTGGCGAAGTTATTCCTTCACCCCCAGGTATTGTATTGTTAAAAACAGTTTTTGGTGCTGAAAGGATTGTTGATATGCTGGTAGGCGACCAATTGCCACGAATTTGTTAATTTTTAATAGATTTTATAGTATGCACGAACTTGGAATTACCCAAAATATTGTGGCAATTGTGACTGAACATGCCAAAGGCGCAAAAGTGCAGCGAGTTTTATTAGAGATTGGCAAACTTTCAGCCATTATGCCCGACGCTATCCGATTTTGTTTTGATATTTGCACTCAAGGCACAGTTTTAGAAGGGGCGACATTAGAAATTTTAGAAATTCCTGGATTAGGACGATGTCGCCAATGCGGCGCAGAAATTTATCTAGATAAACCATTTGGTATCTGTAGTTGTGGAAGCGTGCAATTAGATTTAATTACTGGTGAAGAACTGAAAATTAAAGAAATAGAAATAGAGGAATTATGTGTGTAACCTGCGGTTGTTCTGATGATGGCGAAACTAAAATTACTAATCTAAAAACAGGTGAAGCTGAACATAACCATCATACTCACACTTTACCAGATGGTACTGTCATTACTCATTCCCACAATCACGACACTCATATAGAAGCATCTCAAGTTCATGCCAAAATACACAATACAACAATATCTTTAGAAAAAGATATATTAGCAAAGAATAATTTAATAGCAGCCCAAAATCGGGGATGGTTTAAAGGTCGAAATATTCTTGCCTTAAATTTAATGAGTTCTCCCGGTGCTGGGAAAACAACTCTTTTGACGCAAACCATTAATGATTTAAAGCATCAATTATCTATTAGTGTCATTGAAGGCGACCAAGAAACTGCTAACGATGCCAAAAAAATTAAAGAAACAGGCTCTAAAGTCATCCAAATCAACACCGGAACAGGCTGTCATTTAGATGCATCAATGATAGACAGAGGTTTACAACAACTGAATCCGCCACTGAATTCAGTTGTGATGATTGAAAATGTCGGAAATTTGGTTTGTCCAGCCTTATTTGATTTGGGAGAAAATGCAAAAGTCGTGATTCTCTCTGTCACAGAGGGAGAAGATAAGCCAATAAAATACCCGCATATGTTCCGCGCCAGTGACATCATGATTCTTACTAAAATTGATTTGCTACCTTATGTAAATTTTGATGTTCAAAAGTGTATAGAATATGCTAAAGAAGTAAATCCCCAAATTCAGATTTTTCAGGTTTCTGCAACTACTGGTGCTGGGTTAGAGAGTTGGTATGCGTGGCTAACTGAAAAGGTGACAAACTTGTCAACATTACTTCCTTGTCGCTTGAAAAATACCTAAATTTTTTTAACGTAGAGGCAAAGAGGCTTGCCATAAGCTACTGCTAAGGACGCAAAGGAAAAGATAGATAATTTTAAAAACTTATTATCACAAACTTAAGTCACTGAATTAGGAAATCCCTCTGCGGGTTCATGAAAACTGGAAGTAGTTTTTCCAACATTGGAGATGCACACTTCCATTTTCTTATCTGTGCGTAAATCCTCATGGCTAAAGTTGAAGAATTGACGCCCCAGCAACTCTCCGAAACAGACCTGAAACCACGAGGGAGAGTTTATCCAAGTCCTATCAGTTGGCGCGACCAGTTTTTGTACCAATTGCTATTAGATAGGTTCAGTGACGACAATGAAAATCAAAGGGAACTCTTTGACCGCACTAACCCTTCAAAATTCCAAGTTAAAGATAAAGCTAGCTGGATGGCAGCAGGTACAAAGTTTGTTGGTGGTACCCTTAGGGGAGTTAAGAGTAAGTTGGACTACTTGCAACGATTGGGAGTAACAACACTGTGGATTAATCCACCTTGGCGACAACGTTCTGATTTAGAAACTTACCACGGCGACGGTATTCAAGACTTTTTAAATATTGACCCCCACTTTGGCACTCGTCAAGATTTAAGAGATTTAATTGATGCTGCTCACGATCGCAGGATGTATGTCATCCTAGATGTAATTTACAACCAGAGTACTGATAACTGGTTCAACAAAAATGATGTAATTGCAGCTCTAGCCAGAGTTTATCAATATTGGATTGCTCTTTCTGACTGCGATGGCTTGCGGATAGATTCCCTCAAGCACGTTTCTCCAGAAGATTCCCGCAAATTCTGCACTGCTATCCGCGAGTACGCCGAATCTATCGGTAAAGACAATTTTTTACTGACTGGGGAAATGACTTCCGGTAGTATGACTGGTGCGTACATAGACATTATTGGTCGCAACCTCAGTGCTGTATTAGACATCGTACACGCTCCTAATGAATTGACTGCATTTGCGAAAGGGTTAGTACATCCAAAGCAATTTTTCGATTTGTATAGCGAAAACAACCTCGCTGGAGAATACCGCCAAATTGGGACATATCATGTTTCTGTTTTGGATGATGATGATATGTCATTCCGGACTCATAAGCAGCGATTTGCCGCACACAGTAATGTGCCTAATCTCTATGAGCAAGTTGCTCATGCTGTCGCTGTGCAATTAACTATGCCAGGAATTCCTGCTATTTATTATGGAACAGAACAGGCTTTTGATGGGAATGAAGGTTATCACGATTACAGCATAGAAGGTGGAAGGTTTGCCGAAGATAGATATATCAAAGAAGCAATGTTTGGCGGTGCTTTTGGCGCATTTCAAACAGCAGACTGTCATTTCTTCGATATCGACCATCCTACCTATTTGCGGATAGCTGCGATCGCACGGATTCGCAACAGTCACGATAAAATTGGTAAAGCATTGCGCCGTGGACATCACTACCTGCGCGAAACATCTTTTTATAACTCTCCCTTCTCGATTCCCGAACAAGGCGAATTAGTTGCTTGGTCACAAGTTTTATTTGACACAGAAGTGTTGATGGTACTGAACACCAACGGCTTAGAAAATCGCGGTGCCGAAGTGACAGTAGATACTTACATGCATCCTCAAGACTCGACTATGACCTTTTTATACAAAAGCGATTGGAGTGATTCATATTTACGCCATCCACCCCGCGACCAAACTGTAGCTGTACAACATCATAACGACCGTCGCGCAACTGTGCGAATTGATTTGCCTCCTTCAGGAATGGCGATTTTGGCGTAAGCAAACACCAGCATTGAGGCAAAGCTTTGGGATAAAAACCTGGTTTAAATTTATAAACTTTTACCAAATGCTTTGCCCCTGCAATTACTAAATATCTACATTCTAATTTTTATCCGATTTTCCAGAAAATCTTCTTAATGGCTTGTAGCTTTCTTGTAGACAATTCGTAGGTAAATCATTGCCACTCACTTTAAAATCGAAGCATGACAAAAATAGATAGTTATGGCTACCAACGAAATATCCAATGTAGCCAATAATTAAAAGGATCGTTATCAATTTTATAATCAGCTTTTTAGAAAGCTGAACAATATCTTGATTGATAATTGCAAAAACCATGTAGAGGGTATAAGGTAGGCAAATCAGATAAACAACAATTCCTAAGCCGAGACTAACTATCTTTCGCAAAGCACCCGTCGTAGAAATTTCCTGAAAAGGCACAAAAGGCAGGATAAACCACAACGTCGGGATACTCATTAACAGTAGTCCTGGCCATTTAATTGGTGAATGGTTGCGTGGAAGTAAAAGGCACGCTAGGAGAGTTGCGGATGAAGCAACCCAAATCAAGAAGATTTTCTCGAAGAAAATAACTTTAAAGGCTCCCAGATTAAAGCTGAGATCCCACGTACTTAAAGACAGTGTAATAGCAGCTAACAGGAAGCTCTTAATTTTTGGATTAATATGTTGCTCCGTTTCTTGATCGTTCATCTCATCTATCCTCTGAGATAGTGTTTTTAATTAGACATATTTTTAGTAGAAACTTTCACTAAATACCTCTGAAGATTCATGAAAAGCCGGATAAGTATATTCCAATATTGAGGACTCAGATTTAAATTAGCAAAATTGGATCTCAAAGTAGAGAATTACTATGGAGAATGTAATTACTTACAACAACGATAAAGGACTCCTTGCTTACATTCAATTTCTGGCATCTAGTGCCTACAAAATCGGAGATGGTAATACTGATAGAGTATTTGACTTCGAGGACGCACTCGACCAAACAGAAATGGCACAGTTAGCTGTTGATGAATTAAAAAAAATCCCTGAAGTCAATGCCTTGTTTTCAGAACGCTGGCTACCGGCCCCTTTCAATTTAGATGATTTAGGCAAACTCCCAGAAGGAACACTAGGTCATGTTTATGCTAGAGGAATGAAAGCTAGAGGATTCGATCCCTACTTTTATAAAAAAGTTCCTGTTGTTGATGACATTTCCTATCTTAAAATGCTTTGGAGATCCACCCATGACATATATCATGTAGTCGCTGGATTTGACACAAATGTAGTTGGTGAAATTGGTCTACAAGCTTTTTTCTTAGCTCAGACCCCAATTCCCATCAGCGTCATGCTTTTGAGTTTTGGCATGGTGATGATTAGTCTTTATCAACCTACTAATTTTAAAGCTTTGATGACAGAAATATCTCGCGGCTACAGAGTGGGTTCTTATACTCCAGGCAAGTTGATCGCGCAAAAATGGGATCAACTTTGGGATGTACAAGTCAGCGAAATTCGTGAGCGTCTGGGAGTGAATTCTATTCTGTAAAACTGCTATTTTGAGAGCAGCTTTGATAAAAATTGCAACACCCTGCACTTTAGGAGTACAGGGTGTAAGACAGCTATATTTTGTGTGATTCCCAGTTTCTATTTACCTCAAAGCCAATCTCGATAAGCAGATATTTCATTTACGCTGATTTCAAATGGCATCCCCTTGCCAAATGGCGGATAAACGCGGATTTTGCCATTGCTAGCAAACCGCTCTAACCTATTACCCAACTGGGCAATATTGCTGACGATATGCCAGTAAGATACTAAGTCAGGGCAGTCGATAATTAATGTGAGGATGCTAGCATTTGTTGTGAGATACCACTGACAATTAGATAATAGAACTCGCGTAATGCGATCGCAGGCTAGATAAAAGCATCTGCCAGTAGACTGTTCTAGCTCCATTTGCAGCATTCCATCCTGTTTCGTTACCTCAGTAGGAGGTAAATCATCAGGAGGAAGCAAGTATAGTTTAGAAGACATAATTTCGCACCTCTTGGTTGTAGCGCCTCAAACTCTCCAGGTTTTTTTGCACATCCGCAGATGAGGGTTTGAGTGCTAGCGTACCTAAATCTAATTCGTCCTGAAATTTCTTAATTTTGTCTCGACAAGTCTCCACATCACCGATAATTGAGTTCTCAATCAAATAGTCTTCATCGAAACAAATATTTGTGCGATCAAATGGTTTTTGGTTGGGATTCGCACCATTTTGCAATACTTGAGCCGAATTAGCTTTCATTTTCTGGCTAAATTGGCGAATGAAAGGTAACGCTTCACTCACAGCCTCATCAAATGTTTTGCCAACATAAAAGAAGCGTGCCAGCACGAATTTTTCTGCACCACTAGAATTTAAGGCTCGATATTTGGCAACAGTTTTCTTCAATCTCTCTAGGGAAAATGGCGGCCCACCCATCAAGCTGAAGGAATGTTTGGCAGCCAACTCGATACCATCATCACCGCCAGTGGCAACGTACACTGGTATTTGATTCTGCAATGGTTTTGGGTAAATTGTCAGGCGATCGCATTGATAATATCGCCCATTAAATGATACATCAGTTTCATATAACAGCTTTTGAATCAATGCGATCGCCTCTAGCATCTTGGGACGGGATTCACTTGGTAGAGTCGCAAAATGCTTGTTTTGTTGGGGAAAGGGGCCGCCTTTAGCAACCCCAAATAATAATCGTCCATTGCATAGGTTATCCAAAGTGGCAATATCTTCCGCTACCCGAATCGGGTTATGGAATGGCAGTAACACCGCCGCAGTGCCTAATTGGATAGTTGAAGTCAGCCCCGCCAAGTGTGCCATTAACACCAACATGGACGGGCTGAGATTGGATTCACTAAAATGGTGCTCACTCACCCAGGCTTCCTCAAAACCTAAACTTTCTGCCTGTTTTACCAGCGCGACTTGCTCAAAGATGGCACGACGAGCATCTTGGTGATAATTATCGTAATTGCAGAAAATTCCAGTTTTCATTACTTGCGTTGATACTTTGTACTCACCGACGGTGCTAGCTATTCTAGTGGTGATAGGTTTGTAGTAAGCACTAAAGTGCTTAAATATTTGAGGACTTTAGTCCTCTCTACAAACGCATTTCCCTCTTTTAATTAATGCGATGAAAGACTAACTTGCAACCCACTGCAACTCCAACCATAGGCGTGGGTTGTTGTGTTTAACCTTCGACATCGGATCGCGCAACAATCGCTTGGCATTCATGCAGACTACCTGCATTAGACCCATATTGTCTGCTACTTCTCTGAGTATTTCTTTTTGAGCTTGCACACAGGAAATCATTTCGTCAGAGCAATAAATTCCTATATATTGCAAGCGTCTGGCAGGTCGTCCCCAAAAACAGGTGATGACTTTCACATAACACCCATCCAGCAATTCCCCAACTTGCGGGTAGTAATGGTTGACGACTCTTGTGAATTCTTTGGCTAAGATATCTTCAGCAATCATTGGAACTGATATTTCTGTAGCGTCCATCACGCTATTTAATATAACATAATTTTGTCAGTTAAAGATGACAAAATAGCTTATTAGGCTTAAATAAAATATTAAATAAAAAAAGAGGTGTACCTTATTTGGTATCACCTCAGATTTGCGTAAAGCATCTTTATTTTGAATGTCATATCAAAGTATTGGTTTGAATACCCTTAGCCTTGGCAAATAGAATTCGCAGCTATACAGATCAAACCCAGAGCTGTGGGTTTCAAATTCCCGGAGTAGCCGTAATTTCTAATTGCCAGGTATATTTACCAAAGGTGAGATATTGCCAAATACTATGATACTGAAAATTATGAATTCAAATAGAATGCATTTAATTAGCATATCTCAAGATTGAATTCTAACTTTTGAATTTTTAATTATTATTATCGAGCATTGCGTTCACAAACCAAGACCTCTGCTATGATATCAGGCACATTTATAAAGTCTGTAAATCCTTCAGAACCACGGATTGGTGAAATAAATGTATAGTTTGGATCGCACACTCCATTGTCATATACTTGAATAAACCACCTATCTGGAAATCCTTCTACACCTAATTCCACAGTGTACCAACTTTCGCCAATCAGACGAGAGTTAAAGATTGTAAACCACTCTCTGTTTTCTTCTGAAATATTCCAATCTGCCATGAGCAGTTCTAAAGCTATTTGTCCCGCATCCGTTGAAGTCAACAGCATTTTTACTCCTTATTTGCAGCTTCAGGATTTGCAACTTCAGTATTGGGAACTTCTGGGTATAAGCCTAATTCTTTAGCTAGCTCACGCGCCACAAAAAATAAAAATTGTGCACCATCTTGATTGCCTTCATGGGCAAACATAGTTGCTACTTGTAACATTGTTTCTACTAAGCCGGAATCAATCAATTCTGGTTTAGATTCCAAAATTTCTGGTTCTTGACCATTAGGGCATCTGAGTAACTCATCAATCAGATTAAAATATAGGCTTTGGCGTTGTTCTGTCATGATAAGTTTGTTGAGTTGAGTGAGTAAATTGTGAATTGGTTACTGTTCAATACTTTGCTGCCACAGTCTTTCCAACATTTCAACTTGTTCTTTTAAAACAGCAGCACGATAAACAAGATATCTGTCGTAAAAGAGAATCCCTAATCCAACACAAATAGGGGTTAACAAGAAGAACCATTGCAGGATAGTGGCAAAATTATATTGTTCAGCAACAGTCAGCATTTGATGAACCACATTACGATCAGAATATGGGATACTAGTCTGAGGAGAATGTGTACCCTCTGTCTGGGGAGCCAAGGCGGTAGCATCTGTACTAGTGTTGTTAACTTCGCAAACCAAATTTTGAGATTTTACTAACTCCAGATGTCGCTCCCAAACTATGCCAAATACTACTAGTTCTGGAGAAAGCACTGCTAAGGTAACTACACAAACTGTAAGAACATTTAAAAGTTTGGCTTTCATCTTGGCTCTCCCTTGCTAGGTAGTATGCACCCAGTAGGAAAATATCTTTTGCTGTTGATCTAAAGTAGCTATATATTTCTACCTCTCAAACAGTTTTGATATTAAAATATGTCTAAACGGTAATTTTCAAAATCGTTAGTTGTCAGCTATTTTTCTAATTACCGCTGACCACTGACTACTGAAAAGTTACCAAGCTTTTCACAAAACGTAGAATTATTCAGTCAGAAATAACACACTCAGATTCAAGGTATGTGGTTTCATCCTACTCTCAAAAGAGAGATTAAGAAGTCCCCCCTAGTTCACTAAGCTTTCGCTCAGGAATGTTGGGGGGTAGAGGGGAATCTCTGCGTAAATCCTATACGATTTATATCAGCCGCTCTCCACAAAACAGTTTACCCCAGCCACGTTAAGATTATTAAATTCATTAGAATAGTACTCAAAGCCTGTAATCCTTACCTGAATAGTCTTACAAAAATTTATTGGGGTATGGGTGCTAGTGTTTTTAGAACGAGGTTCTAGTATTTATGAGGTGGGGTTCTGGTGTTTTTGCACTCAACTTAAAAGCAATGTAGGCAATGATTAAGGACTGTTTTTGATGAAATTTTGAGATGACAAAACCTGCACTCAAAAGAAAACATCAATGTCTTTTGATAAAGATAGACTAATAATTTCGGAAAAGCAATTAAATTTTTTAAAAGTAAATTATATTTCTCTAACAAATAGAAAGTATAGTAAAAAATATGCATATATACAGAATTATAAAAATCGAATCTCAACCCAGCAGACAATAGTCAGCAATTTCAAATGCTAAAATACAAGTATGGCAAGCTAGCCGTCTGTTGAAGTGAGAATCAATGAGAACATCTGATAAAAGTTCTTCCTAAACTTTCATAATTCATGGTTTAGTTAGAATACATAGTATATGCACTCATTAACACTAAACGACAAATTAAATACACAAAAACTTATTGTTATAAGTAAATACTCTGTACTAAGATTTAGGATTTTAGGAGTTAAATAATGCGGATTGCTCAAGACGTAACAGAACTGATTGGACGAACTCCTTTAGTTCAACTGAACAAGATTCCTCAAGCTGAGGGAGTAGTAGCAAGGATAGTTGTCAAATTAGAAGGCATGAACCCAGCGGCTTCGGTGAAAGACCGCATTGGCTTAAGTATGGTACTCTCAGCAGAAGCCGCTGGCTCAATTTCTCCTGGAAAGACCATTTTAGTGGAGCCAACTTCAGGTAATACAGGAATTGCTCTAGCGATGGTAGCAGCAGCGCGTGGCTACCGTTTGATTTTGACAATGCCAGAGACGATGAGCCAAGAACGACGGGCTATGCTTAGAGCTTATGGTGCGTCTTTAGAGTTGACACCAGGCGCTGAGGGAATGCGGGGAGCAATTCGTAAAGCCGAAGAAATTGTGGCTAGCACTCCCAATGCTTTTATGCTGCAACAGTTCCGCAACCCTGCCAATCCGAAAGTTCATCAAGAAACTACCGCAGAAGAAATTTGGGCAGATACAGACAAAGAAGTGGATATCGTCATTGCTGGGGTAGGTACTGGTGGGACAATAACTGGGATTGCAGAAGTACTTAAAGGTCGCAAGAAGACTTTTAAAGCGATCGCAGTTGAACCCAGCAACAGCCCAGTCCTATCTGGTGGTGAAGCCGGGCCACATAAAATTCAAGGCATTGGTGCCGGATTTATCCCCGATGTTCTCCGCCTAGAATTGGTTGATGAAGTAATTAGAGTCAGCGATGAACAAGCGATCGCTTATGGACGCCGTTTGGCAAAAGAAGAAGGCTTATTGTCTGGGATATCCTCTGGTGCTGCTTTGTGTGCTGCAATTCAAGTAGGTAAACGTCCAGAAAACACCGGACGTTTAATCGTGATGATTCAACCTTCTTTCGGCGAACGTTATCTCAGCACACCAATGTTTCAAGATTTGTCTTTAGAAACTGCTGGTGTTCGTTAAAGAGACAATGGTCTGGGGAAAGGGGAAAGGATGTATTCAAAACCTTTCCCCTTTCCCCTTTCACCGAACCGTATTGAGAGTGGTATGTCAGCCTCTAAACATCAACGGCAACGTTCTTGCTAACTTCCTGGCAAACTGGAATGCGGATTTGAAACTCCGCTCCCTTGCGGAGTTCTGAGGTGCAAGAGAGTGAACCACCATGTTTTTCGGTAACGATTTGGTAGCTAATCGACAAGCCCATACCTGTTCCTTTGCCCACAGGTTTTGTAGTGAAGAAGGGATCGAACAGACGTTGCCGAACAGACTCTGGTATACCTAGACCATTGTCTGCAATGCGGATTTCGATTTGATGAGCATCAATTTGTTCAGTGTAAATAGTAATGGTTGGAGTTGTTATTTGTCCATGATTGTTCGCTAATGACTCATCCAAAGCATCGATCGCATTACTCAACACATTCATAAACACTTGATTTAGCTGCCCTGCATAGCATTCCACTAGGGGGAGGTTGCCATAGTGTTTAACAAGCTCAATACCGACACGATCTGACTTTGCTTTGAGGCGATGTTGCAGAATCATTAGCGTACTGTCAATGCCCTCATGAATATTAACGGCTTTAATCTCGGCTTCGTCCATGCGTGAGAAAGTTCGCAGGGAAGAAACAATTTGGCGAATTCGGTCTGCGCCAACCCGCATAGAAGACAGTAGCTTAGGCAAGTCTTCTAGCACAAATTCTAGATCGATAGCCTCTGCTTCTTCCTGAATCTCTGGATGGGGAGATGGGTAATGTTTCTGGTAAAGTTCCAGCAGTCCCAGCACCTCTTGAGTATAGTTATTGGCATGGGTTAGGTTGCCAAAGATAAAATTGACCGGATTGTTGATTTCGTGGGCAACGCCAGCTACGAGTTGCCCTAAGCTCGACATTTTCTCAGTCTGCACAAGTTGAGCCTGGGTTTGTTGCAGTTTATGGAGATATTTTTCGAGTTCTTCGGCTTTTTCTCGCTCTTGCGTTTCTGACGCTTGCAAAGCTTCGTTTTTAATTTCGAGTTCTTGTGATTTGGCTTCCAGTTGTTGCGAGTAGGTTTGGAGGTTGGTGTAGAGACGGGCGTTTTCGATCGCGATCGAAATCTGGGCTATCAATAAACTCAGCACATTTACCCGTTCTGGGGTAAAGGCACCAGGAATGAGATTATTTTCTAGGTAAAGAAGACCAGTAAACTTGCCAGAGTGAATCAACGGTAGACACAAAATCGATTTAGATTGGTAAGTGGCGATATAAGCATCAATCGCAAAGCGGGAGTCTTTAACAGCATCGTCTAAAACCAGGTTGTTTCTGGTTCTTTCCACATAGTTGAATATGGCAACCGGGAGTAAGGGTAGATCAGTTTCATCCTGCCGATTAACAACAACGCTAACTTCTTTACCTTCAATTGTTCCTGCTGCTTCTAGCATCCATTGATTCTCATGCTTGGCAATAAAGTAACCTTGGATAGCGCCAGCATTTTCGATGACATTCTTCATCAATTTTTCGAGCAGGCGACTCAGTACTATTTCTTCTGACAAGACCTGTGAAGCTTTCATCACTGTCATCAAGTCGAGAATTTGAGCGCTTCCGCTAGTTGTTGAGCTGTCTAGTGTAAATTCTTTAAAATTTGTTTCTAGCTTTTGGGTGTTGGCCCGCACAATCAATTGCGGATAGCGTGCTTCTAAATTTTTGACTTTAGCGATCGCATCCCAATGGCTATAAGCGTAGTAAGCATCTGTCATGTAGGTGCGGGCAATTGTTGTTTTACCCCATGACAAATAGAATTTGGCAGCGAGTTCGTGGGCGATCGCTTCTTCGTTGATGTACTCGTTTTGTTTAGCAAGTGCGATCGCCTGATCGTACATCTCGATCGCTTCGATTTTTTCGCCTAAAACCCGATGCCGTTCTGCCTCTACTAAATAGAATTTGTGTAAATGATTCATTGGGGCATGATGCGCCCATTTTTGCATTTTTTCTTGATTAGCTTGGACGCGATCGAGGATGGCGTTTTGCTCCGACTCTTGGCTATTGGCATACACGGCTAGGCGTACTAAAGAATCGTAAAAATTGAATATAGGAACAAGGGGCATTCCTACCACTGCATCTAAATACTTCTCTGCTATAGCCAGATTCTCAATCGCTTCCGAGTAATTTTCAAACCAATAACAAAGCAAAAATTTGTTCAAATATATGTAGCTAATTCCCGCATTGTCGTTTGCTTGCTGGTGCAGTGGCAACCTTATCTGTTCATCGCAGGCTTCACCCTTTAGAAGGCAGGGATTTTCACTTTTTCCAAGTAGATTTAAGGTAGCCTGCCAATAGATTTCTATATAATTAAGCGCTGTTTCTTGCTTGATTTTATGAATAGCATCTCTGTTTATTGCCATCTCTCTTTCAAGTCCAGTCAGTTCTTTACCGCTAAAGTAAGCTAAACAGGAATACTGTAGTAGACTATAGCCTGCATATTCTAAATCTCCTGTCTCCATTCCGCTAGAATAACCTGACACCAAAGGCTCTAAGGTTTCTCTCAGATGCTCTTTCCAATGTCGGATAAATAGATTTACTATGAAGACTGTCTTGGCTTTGATTTCTTGAGCATTTAACTTTGACAATAGACTTAAAGCTAATTGACCGAACTGATAACCTGAATCAATATCTCCTACAATGGCACAAAGAAGAAAACCATAATTGGCATAAGCAAAGGGAGAAACGGAAGCATTACCATATTGGACGGATAATTCTACTTGTTTGCACACCGTCAAGGGCAACAGTGCAGGAGCAGCAATGTATGCAGGAGCAAAGATACTTGATAAAAGTCTCATGGCTGCTAATTTATAGTGATCGCTCATTTGAGGCAGGTCAATTAAATCCTCAATTCGCGTTCCACTCAAA
The DNA here is from genome assembly GCF_034531305.2 of Nostoc sp. ChiQUE02. NCBI lineage: Bacteria > Bacillati > Cyanobacteriota > Cyanophyceae > Nostocales > Nostocaceae > Nostoc > Nostoc sp. ChiQUE02. The sequence continues at coordinate 245,510 of NZ_JAVRBN020000004.1, read as the reverse complement.
ATTGCCGCAGTGTCCGCCAATCCTTGCCCAATATCTGACGCGTTCGGCTCTTGGGGAAACTCCACCCCTAACAGCTTTAAAACTTGTAGCGCTGTGTTAACCGCTTCTAGCAGCCTGTTCTGCGCCATATAAGCTTGCATCTGGACTTCATACACTTTAATTTTGTCCAGCAGCGTAGTAGCACAGTTTTGTACTATCTCAAAGAATCTCTGCATTCCTTCAAAATCACCGCTCAAAAAAGCTGCCTCTGCTGCTTCTGAGTGCAGTGCTAATGTCAGTTCATATTTACATTTCCAGCTTTCTTCTGCTAACAGTCCCAAACCAATTTGCAAATACTTGATGGCGGAATCGTGCGCTGTGGCTGCTTTGGCTTTCTGACCTGCTATGAGGTTGAGTTCTGCAAGTACATATTTTTCTGTTTCAGATATCAGTAAATCAGTCCCGTAATTGAGTTGATTAACTAAAGCAAATATATTTTCTTTGCGTTCTTCTGGTGTAGTATTTTGCAGCAGCAATTGACCAATTTTCAGATGCGTTGCTTTCTTCTCCTCATCGGGAATCAGAGAATACGCCGCTTGCTGTACTCGGTCATGTAAAAACTTGTAGTCAACTTTGATATCAGTTAAGGTTACGCCGCCTGATTCCTCTTGACTAAATACTAAAGGAATCTTGTAATCCTGATTTAACGGCAGAATTAACCCAGCTTGCAAGGCTGACCACAATTGCGCCGCAGTTGTTAAAGAAGATGCTTCATTGACGATCGCCAATACATCTAGATTGAACGTGTTGCCAATACAAGCAGCCAGTTTAAGAACTTTTTGCGTTTCTAGTGACAGTTTACGAATATTCCTCGCCGTTAGTTCAACAACATTTAGATCAGTGATGCCGATCGCTTGAATATGTTGGATATTCCACTCCCACATCCCTGAATGGAAATCATACGTTAACAAATCTTCCTGGTACAGGGTTTTGAGCAGTTGCGTTAAGAAGAACGGATTGCCAGCAGTTTTGTGTAATAGTAATTCTGCCAAAGGCTTGGTGTGTTCTCTCTGATTCTTCAACGTGTCACCAATTAACGCTTCCACATCCGTTAACTGTAATGGTGCCAAGACGATGTTATCTACCACCGCCTCAGAGGATTGAATCTTGTCCAAACTGAGCATTAGTGGATGGGTGGGCGACACTTCATTATCGCGATATGCCCCAATTAACAACAAATATTTGCGTAGCTTGCCGCCGTAGGCATCGCTATCCGTCATCAATAGCTCAATGAAGTTCAGCGATGCCGAATCTGCCCACTGCAAGTCATCAAGAAACACAATCAAGGGATGGTCTTGGGTTGTGAATACTCCAATGAATTGTCCAAAAACGCGATTGAAGCGATTTTGAGATTCAGCCGCGCCCAATTGTGTGACAGGTGGTTGAGTGCCAATAATTAGTTCGACTTCTGGAATCACATCGATAATGACTTGCCCATTCTCGCCCAACGCTGTTAGCAGTTTTTCTTTCCAAACTTGGATTTGGGTTTCGTTTTCGGTGAGCAATTGCCCAATTAAAGATTGGAATGCCTGAATCAAAGATGCATAGGGAATATTGCGCTTGAATTGGTCAAACTTACCTGCAATGAAATAACCCCTTGCCCCCACAATCGGTTTATGAACTTCATTGACGACACTTGTCTTTCCAATCCCCGAATAACCAGAGATGAGCATGAGTTCGCTACTACCACTTGCCACACGCTTAAATGCAGCCATCAATGTTGCTACTTCTGCTTCGCGTCCGTATAACGTTTGCGGAATCGAAAAATGCCCAGATTTGTCTCGTCTTCCCGGTACAAAGTTTGCAATTTTTCCAGTCGCTTGAAGTTGAAACAAACATTCCTCTAAATCCGCTTTTAGTCCCCAGGCGCTTTGATACCGCTCCTCTGCTGTTTTCGCTAATAATTTCAAAATAATTGCACTAATTGCGTCTGGCACATCTTCCAGAACACGACATACGGTTTCGCTACAGGGTGCAGCTGGTATTTTGGCTATGTGACAATGTATCAACTCCATCGGGTCAACAGCTTGAAAGGGCAAGGTACCCGTCAGCATTTCATACAAGGTGACACCCAACGAGTAAAAATCGGTGCGATAGTCAAGCGCTCGGTTCATTCTGCCTGTTTGCTCAGGCGACATATAAGCAAGCGTACCTTCGAGCAAATTAGGATTGCTCAAGGTGGGATTTTCTTTATCAAGCCGTGAGGAGATACTGAAGTCAATCAGTTTGGCTTCGCCAGAATCGGGGTCAATTATAATATTGTGCGGCTTAATATCTTTATGAATAATTTGTTGGGCGTGCAGCTCTCCTAAAGTATGTGCCAGATTAATCCCCACCTTGAGAAAAGTAATCAAGGTGGTTGTTTGAGTTGCAATCAGTTCTTTGAGCAAGCAACCTGGAATGTCTTCCAAAACCAAAGCCAGGCCATGCTGATAATTCTTTAACTCGTAGGCTTTAACAATGCCAGGGATTTGCAGAGGTTCAATGACTTGATATTCGTGGCGCAGTCGCGCAATATCTTCTAAAAGTGGATGTTCGCACAGGAGAGTTTTGACAATGACAGAGACGTTATCGGTTTCTCGCCGTCCACGATAAATAACAGTTGTACTACCAGAATGAAGGGTTTCAAGGAGTTGATAACCAGATAAAGTAGCTGTCATTGTTTTTTCTTGCAATATTAAGCATTCTTACTATGCCCATGCAAGTCTAGCTTTGTAACATTTGTGACAAAAGTAAGGATAATTTCACGAGATGTTACAAAAACTAATTCACTCCAAAGTTGTAGTTAAGACTTGAGAGCATTGTCGCATCTCAAACTTAATAACTCAGGTTTTAACAGATTACATCACTGCAAAAATCCTGTACTAATGTTTACATTTGCCTTGCTTTTGGTGTTCATGGCTATGATCGTGACCGTGGGAGCAGCCTTGCAAATCTTGCTTCAAAAGCTTGTCGCTGATTTCTTGCAACGATTCATCCACAGCTTGTAAGCCAATCCAAGTATCAATCTTTTGTACATCAAATCCTACCTCACGGCGATCGCCTACTTCTAACAAAGGACGGCGAATTAACAGTGGTTCTTTCAGCATCAGCGCCAAAGCGGTTTGGGCATCGATTTTTTCAGGAACCACCTCACCAGATTTTATCTTGGGGGCGGAAAGATTAAACCATTCGGCTACGGGGCGATCGCCAAAAAATGAGCGTAACCGTTCAGCTGTCCAAGGTTCTGTTAGCAGGTTCTGTGGTATCACCTCATGACCAGCAGCTGTTAGCAAAACTTTTTGCTTAACACCACCTTTACAGCCTGGTTTGCTATAGAAAATTACCTTTGCCATTCAACTATCTCCTAATTACTCTTTAGCGCTAAAGCACCAACTACGAACCGATGAAATTAAAAATTCCTAGCTTTATGGCTAACTAAGTCAAACTCAAACCTCTCATTCGGATCAGTTTCGCCATAAATATTAAAAGTCACAGTTGGTTCATCACCCACTGCTTCTACACTGTGAATTGCATCGGGAGTAAAGCTAATAATGTCTCCTGGGAAGAGAGTTACCTCTCCCGTTGCTTCAATTTTGTCCTCAAATTCTGGGCTATTGGTGCGTCGCCAAAAATTATTTGTTTCCTGGCCTTTTAGCACCGCCACGATTCCCCACGTTCCATGATTATGAATGTTTGATCGGGTTCCCGGTGCAAATGTTACTGTTTGCACCGTCAACGGAAATCCCAATTCATCATATAGGAGTAAAACAGAGTTTCCCGTTTTGGGTGAAGGCTCTAAATGTTGACTTTGCACCCAGTAGGAATTTACAATCAAGCGCCTTACAAGCATCCGAATTTCTGGCAGACAATTGGTTTCATTGTCACTGCCATTGAGAACATCTTCCACCTCAGTTAAAAACCGATAAAGGCGGTAATTTTCTCTCAATAAATCCCAGGATCTTACAGATTTACAGGCTTGATGCTGACCGTCCCCTGTTAGCAGCCAATCCCTACCTTTCATAACTTTTAAATTGATAGCGGGGAAGATTGGATCACAATGATCGGTGAGACATTAGGAATATTACCTACAGGAGCTTTAGTAGGTATGGTAATCACAGGGAAGATAGAGTTACTATCAGTAGCTGCTCCTAATAGAGAATAGGATTTAGTAGATAACCAATTGTTCATGATTTTCACCTTGACTTTTCATTGCTGACTAATTAATCGTCTTCTTCTACTGGACGTGTCAAAATATCCAGCAGAATCCCAGAACCAAAATCATTCTTTTCGTCTATCTGTTTGACTCTGGTGCTGATTTCTTTTGCTTGCTCAATTTCTCCTAACTTTGCTAGTACTAATCCAGAAGCAGCATAAGCATTTAAGTACAATCGAATTTGTGGGTCTTCTTTGCGATTGACTAATATAGGCTGAAGTTGCTCCCAGTCATCAGGTAATTTTTCTAGTTCTTTAATTTTATCTAATAATTTGACTGTTGTTTGTAGTGCAAGAGAATAATTATTTTTATAATAGAAAAATCTATATGCTGCTACCAAGACATCTGTATTTTCATCAGTCTGGGCTAAAGCTTGTTTAATATATTTTTCTGACTCTGATGTATTTTCCCAGTTTTGTGCAGCTAAAATTAATAGGTTTTTGATGTCCTCTGGAACCTGGAACCATGAGAATTTCTTTGTATTAGCTTGCATAATAAAGTCCTGGAGAGTTAGGAGTTAGGAGTTGTGAGTTAGAAGTTGTGTATTACGAGTTAGAAATTATAAATTCTTAACTCTTCACTTCTCACTCCTCACTCCTAACTTTTGTTAAAACAAAGTGAGAACGTACACTAAGGTGAAGAGAACAATCCAAATAATGTCTACGAAATGCCAGTAAATTTCTGCCATTTCGATGAAAGTATGATTGGTTGCAGAATATTCGCCGGGAAGACGCGATCGCCACAATACACGTAATATCAATAACAGTCCCACAAAAACGTGCAAACCGTGGAACCCAGTCATGATATAAAAGCAGTTGGCGAAGACGTTGGTAGTCAGACCATATCCTAAAGTCGAGTACTCATAAACCTGACCACCCAAAAAAATCGCCCCCATGATTGCAGTAATTGCATACCACAGTTGCATTCCCTTGACGTTATTCTTTTTAATCGCCGTATCACCGAAGTGAATGACGAAACTACTAGACACCAGAATAATGGTGTTAATCGTTGGTACAAGTAGTTCTACTTCACTTCCTTCTGGAGGCCAAACTGCTGTAGTACCTCGGAAAAACAAATAAGTAGCAAAAAATCCCCCAAACATCAGGGATTCAGAAGCGAGGAACGTTAACAGTCCCCAAACTCTTAAATCTGGATGTTCTTCGTGTCCTGCACTGTGAGCTTCGCTTGTGGTTGTGGCTATAGTCATAGATTTTTTGACAATATTATCCGCTGCGTCTGTTGTGGAAGCTTGAATGAAGAATGAAATCTGAAATCTGAAGCGGCAAAATTTTCATTCTTCATCCAAAATCCTTGTTTAACTCAACTCTTCACTTGTTCAGGAATTCTCAAAATTCCGAGTTTCGAGTTCCAAGCTCGGAGTTGCGAGTTCCAAGCCCGGAGTTTCAAGTTCTCAAATCAAATGGCTAGAAATTGCAGTCACCTTGACAGCGATCGCAAACTAAGCGCTAGCTTCCGGCGTTGCAGATGGCTGTACTTCAGTACTATGACCATGACCGTAGTCATAAGGGCCATGAGTGACAACCGGCAACACTTCCCAATTTTCAATTGCGGGTGGTGAGCTAGTCGTCCATTCTAAAGTCAAAGCTTGCCAAGGATTATCACCAGCCAAGGGCCCTTTCAGCCAACTGTAGATCATGTTGATCGTGAAAGGAATTACTGATATCGCCAAAACAAATGAACCAAAGGTACAAATTTGATTAAGGTCGATAAATTGGGGGTCATACATTGCTACTCGTCGGGGCATTCCTTTCAAACCCAACTCGTGCATGGGTAAAAAGGTCAGATTAGTGCCGATGAAGGTAAGAGCAAAGTGAATGCGTCCCAAGGTTTCATTCAGCATTCGTCCGGTCATTTTGGGGAACCAGTGATAAATACCGGCGTAGATGCCAAACACGGAACCACCAAACAGAACGTAATGGAAATGTCCGACAACATAATATGTGTCATGGACGTGAACATCAAAGGGGGCTGTTCCCATTGTCACACCGCTTAAACCGCCCATGACAAACATGGACAACAAGCCAATGGCGAAAAGCATCGCACCTGTGAAGCGGATTTTACCACCCCAAAGGGTAGCAACCCAGGCAAAAATCTTCACGCCAGTAGGAACTGCAACAATGAGAGTAGAGATGGTGAAGAACATCCGCATCCAACCGGGTGTACCACTGGTAAACATGTGGTGTACCCAGACGAACAAACCCACAACGCAGATGGCTACACTAGAATAAGCGATCGCTTTATAACCAAAGATTGGCTTGCGGGAGTGAACTGGAATTACCTCCGACATGATGCCGAAGATCGGCAGAATCATTAAATATACTGCCGGGTGGGAATAAAACCAGAACAAGTGTTGATAAATTACAACGTTACCGCCTGCATCTGGTTTAAAGAAGGAGGTGCCAAAGTTGAGGTCAAACAACAGCAGAATTAAACCGGCTGCTAATACAGGTGTGGAGAGAAGTGCTAGCAGGGAGGTTGCCAAGATTGCCCAGCAAAACAGGGGTACTTGATCCCATTTCATGCTGGGAACCTTCATCATCAAAATGGTGATCACAAAGTTCAGCGAACCCAAAATTGAGGAAGTTCCCACTAAGACGATCGCAAGTATCCACATAGTTTGAGCGATTGGTGCTGTCACCAAGCTCAAGGGTGGATAAGCTGTCCAACCAGATTGCGAACCGCCAAAAATGAAACTACCTAATATGAGCGCACCTGCTGGTGGATTTAACCAAAAGGCGATCGCATTCAGCTTCGGGAAAGCCATATCCCTAGCACCAACCATCAACGGCACCAAATAATTACCAAATCCCCCAATGGCGCTAGGGACAATCCACAGGAAGATCATAATCGTCCCGTGATTGGTCATGAAAGCGTTATACAGATTGGGGTCAAGTACGTCTGCATCTGGTGTTGCTAATTCGACACGGATAGCAACAGCCATCAGTCCGCCGATGAGATAGAACACAAACGCCGTTACCAGGTATTGGATACCAATAACCTTGTGGTCAACATTAAATGTAAAATAGTCCTGCCATTTCCACGCCTTCGGATGGGAGGTATGGCCAAGCACCAGAGTTTCCGGTTTATTTTCTTCTGGTGGAGTATTCCGTGGAAATTCTACCTGTGTCATATTTTTGTCCTTTGTCGTTTGTCATTTGTCCGTTGTCATTTGTCCGTTGTCGTTTGTCGTTTGTCATTTGTCTGTTGTCATTTGTCCGTTGTCATTTGTCCGTTACGAATAACTAATGACCAATGACTAATGATTAATGACTAATGACCAATGACTAATGACCAATGACTAATGACTAATGACCAATGACTACTGACTCTAGAGTTGCTGCACTAATTCCCATATCATGGGTGTGGGGTGCGAGAAACTCTGATGTTGATAAGTCGGCTGGATTAACTGCAACGACTTGATTTAGATTTTCCTTTTGAGCAATCTGGTTTTCTGTCCGCCAGCTATCATACTCTTCCGGTGTGTGGACAATTACCTGTGTCCGCATTGAACCGTGATAACCACCACACAACTCAGCACAAACTACGGGATATGTACCTGGTTTAGTGGCAACGAATCGTAGTTCAGTTGGAATACCGGGAAGTGCATCTTGTTTCAAGCGGAAGTTTGGCACCCAGAATGAGTGAATTACATCTTGTGCTGAAAGGTTGAGTTGCACATCAGCACCGACGGGAATGTGCAATTCTCCAGAGGTAATGCCACTATCAGGGTAATTAAATATCCAGGCGTACTGTATCCCTTTGACATCAACAACTAAGTCGGCTGGTTTCCCTAGAGTTTGAGGAGACGCGCCAATCCCAATTGTTGGGGCAATTGTTGGAGCAACTGTTGCTTCAGAGGTATCGCTTAATGTAGCAGCAATCGCGGTTCCCGACTTATGAGCAACATGAACTGCTGAATGAGGATGACCCGCAGGCTCAAAACCACCCATTTGGTTAAAAACATCTACACTGTAGATGCCTAAACAGAGGACAATCACTGTAGGAATTGCTGTCCAAAAGATTTCTAAGGGAACGTTGCCTTCGACTCGCACGCCATCGGTATCGTCACCCCGACGACGACGAAACTGAATCAAAAAAATTACAATTGTTCCTTCTACCACCAAGAAGAGTGCGATCGCAATGGTAAACATGACGTTGAAAAAACCGTCTACCAAAGGCGCTTGTAACGATGCTTGCACCGGCATCAGAGTGTTATTCTGACCAATCCAAATGCTGATTGCTGTAACTACTATCCCAGCAACCAGAGTCCATAGTGAAACAGGAACTTGTTGCATACATGCTACCTGTGTAAACAGTCTTTAAAGGTGTGATTTTCTGGTATTAGGTATTGAGCATTGGACATTGTTAGTTATTCCCCATCCCTCAATCCCTAATTCCTAGTCCCTTTCACAGGGCAGCGTTTTTTTGTTTTCACTTATTAACTTTCTAACGTGCAGCCATAAAAAATGGGGGAAACTTCCAGATTTTTTCCATATCTTTCCCCCAGAAAATTACAAATTATATTTCAACTCCTATGACAAAGTTAGCCCTCTGCTTTCAGAAAAGCTAGTTGTTCCAAGAGGGCACTGTTAGGCCTAATATTGATTAGGCTATATTAGCAGCAAGTTTAAATTTGTTAATAGCTAACATTTTGCGATTTACGGATTTGTTTACTGTGAACTTTTTATTAGTTCCGGTAAATATTTAAGATTCCCCTCAAGTTACCTTGCCTAGCGCATTTGCGCTTTATACAAACAGTGCCTCCTTAAATGAACAACAATTTGGACTAACTCCAAAAACCTTAATTGTTTAACGCAACATGGGTGTAGCAATTCTTGGGGCAAATCCGTGAACATGCTTCACAACCAATACAGTTTTCTGGAGAAGTAACTGCCATTACTTTCCGTTCAATTTCTTCATCATCTTCATCTTCCACAAATTCCCCTTCTTCATTGAGCGCCTTCAAACCTAGCACATTGTACCCGCATACCTTAACGCATCTGCCACAGCCGATACATTTATCCTTGTCAATTTCCTGAGCAAATTTTGGTGTCCAAGCCTTACCGCCAAATGTCAAACCTGTTAGCTGTGCCATGAATAATTCCTCGGCAATTTTGCCTGTCAATCTGTTTATGCATTAATCATCATATTATCCTAATCTTTTCTTTTTTTGTATTCAAAACTTACTTTTATATCATCAGAATTCGATGACTTTGAACACAATGAAAAAGCATTTAATATTTCAATATACAGATGAAAATCATTGCCAATAATTATGATAAGTCTTTAGTGTCTATAGCGGTTTTTTATTGCATCTAAGACTTTCGTAGGAGCATATAGCTGTGCATTTTCCTCATTCTATGCAAAGCATGGGAATGCATTCATTGAGTCTCTGACTCAATGCCTGACTAAAGGCAGCAGACCGTAATCAGCCATTTCCATGCAGAGCATAGGAACGAAAGAAAGGAGAATTCAGAGTTTTAAACCCACAGAGGTGGGTCAAGCCTTGTGTAGATGCGGTTTATAATCACCGATTTAACTATATTTATAAGAGTGTTGATATTCTTTATCAAATATATTTATGTTTAGGCAAATAAATCTAGATAATCAGTATACATATATACAGTTTTAGATGTTCATCAGTTACATTTTCATATATGCAATATGTATTTTATCAAGCAATAATTTTCACTTTAGCTTTGATTAAAATATTTAAATAAATAGTATTAAAAGGAATATTATTATTTCATGTGAAGAAACAGCATTAATTTATGAAGGAACTGTAAATTTGATGGCAGAAACTTACCATACAATAAATATTAAAATTATTAATAAATCAGATCAGAGCCAATTGCAATAGGCATAAACATTTCCTAAAAACACTTAGGGCAAAGTTTTATGGTCAAAGGTAAAATGTTCATTGAGTAGCTAATTAAATAAATGTTAAGATTTTTTTCTAAGCTCAGTACGAACAAATTAATCATTTTTTATATGAAATGTATAGTTAATAAACAAGTTTGATTAGGCTCGCTTTAAAAGCCTTAAATAGCTTCCAATTGGATGCAAAGTCAAAATAAGGATGTGGGGAGTGAGTGTGGTGAGAAAAGATTATTCTCGCCAGAAAAATAATGTGGTAGCGAGTCATGAATAAACAGGACTCATCCAGGGGAGACCTGAGCCAGACATCTCAACGATTAGAGTGGGAAGAGAGCCATATGCCTTATACAATTCCTAACAACAGTTGCGTTGGATGTGACAACTGCCGCCCCCAATGTCCTACGGGTGCAATCAGAATAGAGGACAATGAATACTGGGTTGATCCTGGTCTTTGTAATAATTGTGAGGGCTATTATTCGGAACCACAATGTGTAATAGCTTGTCCAACTAATTCTCCTATTCCCTGGCAGGCGAAAAAGGGGAGATGCAAAGTTGAACCGAGGGATGCTACCAGCTTAGACTTGTTTTCTAACGGCAAGAATAATCCATTTGCTTCAGCGATCGCTATCTGGGAAGCTTGTAATGTATTAGCGCAACGAACATCCCTACATTGGGAAAATGATGAAGAAGGCTACATAAGTTACAGCCGACAAGTCAACCAAGGTCGAGGAGCGATCGCTTTTCACATCCAAGATCCATTCAAAGTTAACGACAAAGCCACAGATTTAGCCGCAATTGAAGGGCTTGACATCAGAGCCGCTTGCATACATCTGATTTTTGCAGCTTATGCCACAGCTTTAGATCAACCTTGGGAGCAAGAATTTGCGATCGATGAGCGACAAATCGAGAAATATTTGGGGATGGAAAAACGCAAAGACTTAAGCAAAGCTGCCAAGCTGGCTTTAATGAAAAATATTGTCCAGCAAGCTTGCTCCCTGATTATCTCCATTGACTGGCCCCAACAAGGTCGAATTGACGGATTCTCTGTTACAGGCAGCCGCCTATGGCACTTAGTAGACATTCAGCACCACTTTCAAGAAGATAATCTCGGATGCAAATATCTTATTGGGCTAACTTTTAAAGTCAGAGCAGGCTTATGGGCACAATATTTCTTAAACAAACAAGCATGTAAAGAGCGAACGGCATTCTATCAATACGGTAGTCTCCCGAAAACGCTGTTAACCACAGTCATGAGCATTTGGCAGCAACATGAAGGCGCAGTCCGACTAATGTTGTGGTTGCTGTTTAAAACCAAAATGGGCAAAGAACAACGCATTACCATTCCTACCTTGCTGCGTATTGCTTACGGTGAGGAAAAAGTCGCCCTTGCATCTAGACAACGGGAAGAACGCAAACGTCTGTTGCGAACTTTTGAAAGCGATTTGGAAATTCTCAATCACTATGGAATGAAACCGCTTTTCGACCCAGTTACCTACCCACCAGAAATTCAACCTTTATGGGCGAAGTTAGTTGATCTTCCCGAAGACCCAGATGAAGCATTGGAATTTTGGACTAATGACGGTGGTGCTGAAACTCGCCTCACAGACACAGGCCCCCGTGGTAAGTGGAATCTGCTAATGAATGCGCGGATTTTGGCTTTTGAACTCCCACCAGAATGGGAACAGCAAATCTCAGAATCGGAAAAAAAGAGAACAAGAACTGCTAAAGCTAAAAGGAAGCCCAAAACTACAAGCGATTTGCTGGGTGAACAGATTTTGCAGGCGCGAAAAAATTTGAATCTCTCCCAAAGAGAGTTAGCAAAGCTCACAGGTAAAAGCCAAAGCTGGATTCGAGATATCGAAAATGGTCGTTTAAAAGCCAAGTTAGAAGACCAAGTATTGTTACGGAAAGTCTTAAATATGGCTTAATCTCGATTTGGGATTTGGAATTTAAACGCAGAGGGGCGCAGAGATTTTGTTACAAATTTGTGCAGCGTTATACTAAATACAGCATTTAATTAATTCGTAGCGAACTAAATTCAGTAAGATTCTGCATTCTTACCCTGCGGGAAGGCGTTCGCGTAGCGTCTCGTAGAGAAGCGCCTATGCGTTTACCTTCTCTGCGAGACGCTTTGCGAATGCGTCCCTCTGCGTTTAAAACCGTTACACTTCTATGTACTATAACTCATTACCTTACTAGAGGTAATCCAGAGACTCGCTACAGCATATTTAGTAACTACCAACTCTTGTATAGCATTGCATGAACTCTTCAGTTGTTGAGTCTTGGTTTCATCTTTAACGAGTTTGGCCTGGTAAGTGTAGAGAGAACCAGAAGGCTTTTCAAAACTTAGTTCAGCTAGGATAGTATTATTATCTAAACTTTGCTCCAAAATTTTGCCTGCAACTTTGTAATTAAACCAATCCCATCCGTTGCAGAGGATTAATTCTCTTTCCAAAATCTGAAGTGCAGCAGGCAGAATTCCCCAGCCTCGATAGACTTTATGTAAGCATTGAATATCACCAGTACGAGTCAAAATCGATCTAAATGAATCTTGATCGAGACGACCATAGTATCTTCCTTCTGGCAAGTCTATGACTGTTGGTGCAAATCGATGTCCACCAAAGTGGGATGATTTCCAAATTCGCACATTATCCAAACACAAATTAGCTTTATTCGCTGTAACATTGAAGTAAAAGGGAGCGCCATATCTAGCACAGCACTTATCATGGCTACCGTGGGTACAAACTAAAATATCTTTAGTTAAACTGGTTTCTACCTCAGAATTAGAACTGATACCCCATAACCATTTTTGGACAACTGCTGCTACTTGCTCAATATTTGCTAGCTTAAACTCTTGTTTATGGTATCCATTACTTAGCCCCTCTTTTTTTTGATAAATCAAAAGCGTAGTGTGGTTTACTTTATGTGATACATCATTAGCAATTAAGAGGAATCTAATCGGTAGTTTAGCACGCTTCACTTCCTCTACCAAAATCCTCAAATTCTGGGGCACCCATTTAGAATTAAAGGGTTCTGATGTCCAAGGTAAAGGACACTCAACTAAAATATAAGTTTGATAATTGGTGGCGCTACCAATAATATCTTCTCCCGCTTGCAGTGAATCGTCAGAACAAAAAAAAGTATTCATCTCGCTGTACTCATTAGCGTATTTTCTGGACAAAAGGTATTACAAAATACAATTGTGTTCTTAACTACAATATCCTTGGCTAAAGGAAATAAAAAAGAACAATATTCATTTCCCAGTTAAAACTAGGTAGCCACTTTATAACATCATTCTTGATCAAGGTCTTTCCGGTTAATAAATTCTCCACAATAAAGATAAACAGTGTCAAGATAGATTTTTCCGTATGAACGGCGTTAATTTTGTATTTAGTTTTATTGTTATTTGGTATTTCATAAATTTTAACTTGCAGAAACTCGGCTTTTCTGAACTTGTTTTCTTTCCAAAATCAAATATGTTCAATATTGTGCGTAGATGCATTTGCGGAGCGTCTCCTAAAGAAGCAGCTTGTTCTCAGACTTGCTTCAACTTGCTGACAATATTTATGTAGCTGATATTACAATCAAAAATATTGCTAACAGCAACATAGTTATTTAAAGTTTTGCTGAAATTATCTACATAGCTAGTTACAGTTCCTGTTTTTAGATATAAGAAGATAATTTTGTGCTGTTATTGTGAGGAATGTATTTCTAAAGATAGATGCGGAAACACTTGAGAAACAGATAATCGCTCTATAAGCCAATACTGTTTTAAAACTTTTCCCCCACTATCTGCTTTTAAGGTATTAATCCATCTATACATATTGCAATTAATTCTCAATTAGCTTAGAAAAAATAAAAACAATTAAATCAGGGGTACATACTTTAGTGCCCTGTACTTCATGCGCGAGAAGTTAACGATCAAAACTAGTGACTAATTATTAGCAGGGTCACTGATATTAACATTAACAAACCTGTTATTTTTTACCCTTTTACCTAATCTAACTTACTGAAGCTTATGTCAGGGTTTGATTATATGCATCTGCCTTGACTGTAACTGAACTCAATAATAAATGCAAGTATTTGAGAATCTTTATAATTTCACGATCGTTTCTCGCCTCTAGAAGGTTGGTTAAATCAAGGTTAATGGGCATTTTATAGTGGAGATAGCTGACTTGAACAAGTGTTGATTCTTTCAATACAATAGATAAAGTTTTGCAATTGTGACAAATTGTTTCCAGTAGGAGCATACAACTGTGTACCCCTGCTAATCCAAATATCTGTGGCTATGGCGATCGCATATTTCTACTTTCATGCAGAATTGAATCATTTTTTACCACGGCATCATAAGCAGGTGAGAATCTCACATTTTTTTGAAGAGAAAGCCTCAATTAAGGACATGATTGAGTCGTTGGGTGTCCCTCATCCAGAAGTTGATTTTATAGAAGTCAATGGTGAATATGTAAATTTTTCTTACATAGTTTCGGATAAAGATACTATCAATGTTTATCCAATTTCAGCTAGGGGTGTTATTATCCCAAGTGTTTCTGTTCTGCCAAAACCACTCAGTATTATCCGTTTTGTTTTAGATATCCATTTGGGCAAGCTAGCAACATCTCTACGACTTTTAGGTTTTGATAGTTTATACCGCAATGACTATGAGGATGAGAAATTAGCCCAAATATCCTACAGCCAAGCGCGGATTCTCTTGACTCGTGATAAAGGTCTATTGATGCGTAGTTTGGTAACGCATGGGTATTATGTTAGAAACACTAACCCTCAACAACAAACCATAGAAGTACTGGAACGCTTCGACTTGTTTAAATTAATCTCACCATTTAAACGGTGTTTGCGTTGCAATGGATTATTAGAACTTGTAGATAAGCAATCCATCATTGACCAACTGCCAGAAAATGTGCGATCGCAGATTGATCAATTCCAGCGTTGCCAAGACTGCGATCGCATTTATTGGAAAGGTTCACATTATGAACGATTACAACAGTTTATTGATGGAGTACTTAACTCACAAAGAGGTGAGTAACTTAGTAATGGTAATTATTTAACTACCTGAAATATTGGCACTAATTATCTGACTACCCCCGATTCTTGGATCTTCATCTTCGCGATTCAAATCATCAGGAGTGGGGTTTTGTTTACTCTGTCCACTAACTTCTTCTGGTTCAATGGGATCTGTCTCTTGATCCTTCTCGATATCAAGAGAAATAGGAGGTTCTTTGGCGTGAGAAAAATCGATAAGTGGATTGGGTTGATCGGAAGTCATAAGTTACTAAATTATACAGTCTTCTTTAGTGTTGAATTTATTTTGCTTGCCAACATCTTTCTTGAGAAAGAAACCACGTATTGTAATAATTCAAAAGAGGTATAAAAAACTATGACATTAATTTTAGCTCTCGATTTTGGTGGAACTAAGCTGGCGGCAGCATTGGTAAATATCGGTTCTAAAAAGTGGTTGCGTTATGAACGTCGTCTCTCGCCAGCGAATGCAAATGCTAGTACTGACTTAGAAATTATGCGATCGCTTATTTACTCTCTGCTGCAAGACACAAAACCTGCTGCGATCGGTGTCAGCTTTGGCGGCCCTGTAGACGCTTCTACAGGGACAGTGCGACTATCTCATCATGTGGCTGGATGGGAAAATATTCCTCTTAAAGGTTTGTTGGAGAATGAGTTTGGTGTTCCTGTTGGTGTAGACAATGATGCCAATGTTGCTGCTTTGGGTGAACATCGTTTTGGTGCTGGTCAGGGATACGAGAGCCTGTTTTATATAACTGTCAGCACTGGTGTGGGTGGTGGTTGGATACTCAATGGCCAGCCTTGGCGGGGTGCTGGTGGGATGGCTGGCGAAATTGGACATATCGTTGTAGATCCTGCTGGGTCAGTTTGTTTGTGTGGGAAGCGGGGATGTGTGGAACGTTTGGCGTCGGGGCCTTATATGGCGCAAAATGTTAGGGAAATTTTGGAGAACGAACCACCAAGACGCGAAGGAGGAGAGGTTTTGAGGGGTTTGGTGGGGGATAATTTAACATTGTTAACGGGACAGCTGGTAAGTGAGGCGGCGGCAGCTGGTGATGATTTAGCTAAAGAAGTTTTGCATAAGGCTGCTTGGGCGCTGGGTGTGGGTATTGGCAATGTGGCGAACTTGATGAATCCGCAGCGCTTTGTGTTGGGAGGCGGTGTGACGAAGGCGGGGGAGGATTTTTGGCGGGTGGTGCGTCAGGTGGCGCGGGAGACGGCTTTGCCGGAAGTTGATTTTGAAATTGTGTCGGCAGTGTTGGGAGATGATGCGCCATTGTGGGGAGCGGTGAGATTGGCTGAAATCAGGATGGCTGAATAAAGTAGATCATAAAAATCACTGAACACTACTGTAGAAAACTTTTAGCCTGGATATTTATACTTCCTTGATCCAAACTAAATGCGTTGACAAAATTTAGGAATTATCGAAATTATCAGATAGCCATTGCACAAATATCATAGCCTCTTGATATAAGCCATATACTTCTTGGGCAGTCTTATCAATTGTATAGTTTGCAAAGTTCTGATGAACTAGACAATTCCTTATATTGCCTAACTCTAAAAAAGCTTTTATCGCGACATCCAATCTAGGCTCTTTTTTTATTTTTTGTAATAATTGATTTTTAAAGTCATCACCAAATAATCCAAAAAATTTATTTGCATTTTTGGCATCCCATTCAAAATAAGTATGATATTGCCTTTCAATTACTTTCCGTTTAACTAAAGAAGTTATACACTTATCATTACTAGTCTTACGCTCAACAAAAGTCTGAACTATTTTACAAATTTCTTCCTCAAAAAAACTTGCTGATGACAACAAAAGGGATTTTTTAAAAGTTACGTCGAACTGACTAGCAAAAGATATTTCTTTTTGCTGGTTCAGATATTCGAGTAATTCTAAGTTATCTTTATATATGCGATCAACAATAGTGTCTCCCATTTTACCTCAAGATAGTGTTTGCTCGCACAAAATACTCATTGCCCTTTCAAGCCTTTTTTTTACGTTTTCTTTACTTGTTGTCTGAGATTGAATAGCTGTTATAAATTCTGCATCATTTTTTAGCGATTCAAGCTTTTCAGAATTTATCTTTCTTTCTACTAAGCGTTGTTCTTTAAATGCACTGCTGCACTGAGCAAAAAACACAGCCTCAAACATAGATATATTAAATTTCTTCGTTGTCTTTAAATAAAAAGCTTTTTCAGGTAAATTTGAACAGGTTAGTAAGAAAGAGTTGAATAAAATTTCAAGATAATTTATTTGTTCTTTACTCAATTTCTTACATTTTCTGGAAAAGTCATTAAGAAACTTAACCATTGAAGATTGATATCCTTCCCATTCCATCAATATTGCAAATCCTCTCAACAGGGTTTCAATATCTTTCATATTCAAGTCCGGTTCATTCACACCAATAATTTTACGCCACTCTGGAAGAGTATTCAGTTTGTAGAGCATTGTGTAAAAGTCTGAATAGTAAAGACTCATGCGTATTTCTTGAGGCTTTAAATTGACACCGCCAGAATTAAGTCTATTAAATATTTCATATATACATGAATCATCATTTTCAGGAAAGTTTTGCTTAATAAAAACATTTCGAATGGTTCTTAAATCAAATGCAAATTTATATTCAGCAAGTGTAGAATAATTGAGTTTATTTAATTTATTTGGTTGTTGAGGTGTGTTTACAGGTAACTGTAGATTGAAGCTCGTAAAATATTCATCATCATTAAGAACGTTGTCAGGTATTTTACCATTTTGTTCAAAAACTCTCCTCAGAAAATTTCTTTTATCTTTTTTCGGAAATCTTTGCTTTATAAAATAAAAAATTGACATCAGGCGTTGCTGTCCATCTATCACAAGAAAACTATTTCTTGACTCTTCATACAGGAATATTTGTGGAATAGGTAAACCAATAATAATAGATTCAATTAATTTTGAAGCTCGTTTAATATCCCATACATAGTTACGCTGAAAAGCCGGGATCTTAATTGCACCAGATTCCATAAAGTCATACATTGTTCGAGTATTAAAATCATTAGGAGATGTTGTTATCTCATACTCATTTATCGTGTATGATTCCTCTTCTGGGGAGTCATCATAAGATTCAAACCAATTTAACGTAACTTCAGAATTATCCTGCATCTGCTACTTAAATGAATCGGATTAATTAAATTAACTTTATATAGCGTTTCCTAAGCAATTGAAGTACACATAAATCTTTTTTAGCAAGGTTAGTAGCTTTGAAAACATACCTCACTAGATCAGAAACCACTATAAGGTTACTAGCTTACACAAGTAAGCTAAGTATATATAGCTTCAAACTTTTAGTCTAAAAGCATATAAAGTCGTTGACATAAATTATAGTATACACTTATCTTCAGTGTAAATAACCATGTCTGTTTCAATTTTTGCTTCAATTTATTCGCTTGACTTTACTAAGTCAAAACCAAATTATCTCGGTGAATCACGGTTTCCACACCCGCATAACCTAAAATTGTGGAAATTTCCCGCGAATGACAGCCGCGAATCTTTTGCAGTTCATTGCTGTTGTAATTTACAAGTCCTCTAGCAATTTCGTTACCGTTGCTGTCACACAATTGCACTGCCTCTTGTGTGTCAAACTCTCCTTCCACCAGCTTAATTCCAGCTGCTAATAACGATTTTCCCCCTAGAGAAATTGCCGCGATCGCACCTTCATCTAAATACAATTTACCCACAGGCACAAGTCCGTAAGCTATCCAACGTTTTCGCGCCGAAGTTGGTTCAGGTTGCGGTTCAAAATGCGTCCCAATCAGTTCACCTTGGATAATTTTTTCAATATTCCGGGGAAATCGCCCTTGGGTAATTACAGTCCGTACTCCAGCCGCAATGGCAATCCTCGCAGCCGAAATTTTTGTTACCATACCGCCAGTACCCCACTGCGAACCTTGGGAACCTGTTTGTATCTGTAATTCTGTTAATTCTTTAATGCTAGTAACCAAGGCGATCGGCCGGGCATCTGGTACGGAACGGGGATCGGCTGAGTACAGCCTATCGACATCGGTAAGCAAAAATAGCCAATCTGCTTCTACCAAGCTGGCAACCAATGCCGAAAGGGTATCATTATCACCAAATTTTAATTCATCTATTGCTACGGTATCATTTTCATTGATTATGGGAATCACTCCCAGTCCGAATAGTTCTCGAAAGGTGTTGTAGGCATTGAGATAGCGGCTGCGCTGTACTAAGTCGCTGCGAGTCAGTAATACTTGGGCGATCGGCTGTTGTAAAGTATTAAATAAATCATCATATACCCGGATTAACCTACCTTGCCCGACTGCCGCTACCGCTTGTTTTAGAGCGATCGCTTTAGGACGTTCAGTTAAGCCTAACCGCGCACAACCCACCCCCACCGCGCCAGAGGAAACCAAAATTACCCGATGTCCCTGGCGTCTTAAATGGCAGAGTGTTTCCGCCAAGGTAGCGATAGTAGAAAGTGCTAATTGTCCCGTTTCTGGTTGAGTTAGGCTAGAAGTACCGATTTTGACAACAATTGTTTTGGTCATTGATCATTAGTCATTGGTCATTAGTTAATAGTCATTAGTCATTAGTAATTGGTAGGCAAAAAGGCAAAGGACAAAGGACTAATGACAAATGACTAAAGAAATTGTAAAGCGCCAATCCCTCTATAGTGAAGGCTGACGCTTTACGGGTTTATATTTACTTAGTATGAGTTAGGGTCTTTTTTGGCTGACCCCATATTATTAATACTTATGATCCCCGATTTTTGGATTCCAATAAGATTCCTTAATAATTTCTTTAGATTTAGTTTCCTGACGGTTTTTCAACTTTTGTGAATCTTGGTTTTCTTGGGGGTAATAGAGGCTCCCAGAATTTCAGATATCCAAACTTCAAAGTTGCGGACGGGATGAGAGCGGAGAGCCGCATCGGCATGAACAATTGGTTCGACCAAAATAGTAAACATTCCCAGGCGATTACCTGCTAAAACATCGGTAAACAAGCGATCGCCTACCATCCCCACTTGATGCACTGGTAGATCCATTCCCCTAAGTGCTGCCCTAATTTTGCGTCGGGAAGGCTTGGCTGCACCCAAATAGTAAGGCAAGTTAAGCGATCGGGCAATTCCACCAATTCGCGCTTCACTGAGGTTGTTACTCACCAAGCACAATGCAGTACAGATACGGATTTGTTCTACCCATTCTCGCAGTTCTGGGGAAGCCATTCCCACTGTAAAGGGTACTAAAGTTTCATCTACATCCAATACCAGCCCCTTAAGCCCGTATTTTTGGATAATATCTGGTGTTAGGTTCAACACTGAACCTTCTAAAATCAAGTCAGGTTGCAAAAGATTATTCCAGGCCATAGTCAACAGTCACATTTCAATAGCTTCAGACAAATGAGCATAACCTAATACAGTTTAGTTAGTCGAACACCATCCTGGAATATCTCCCTGAACACTTTGAGAGAAAATCCCTAAAATTTTATTTATCTCTTTGATGTAATAATTACTCAAATCAATAAATATATCGTTTTCTTCTAACTTTAAAAACTTCCAGATATCCCCCGTTGTTACCGCACCATAAATTTTCCTAATTTCATTTCCTTCTTGTTGATTAAACAATTGTGCTGCCAACATTGCTGCTGCACATTGACCTAATTCACCTTTAATATTTTTATTTTTGGCTTCAATAATAACCACCACAGGCACATTAATTGTTAGTTGCTCTTGAGAACGACTGATGATAAAGTCACAATAGTCATTCAAACCTTTTTCTACATCTACATTAAAATCTGTTCCCGAAAATAAACTAATTGGATAATTAGCCCTGCGTCTTATCTCCAACAGTATCGGAGTGATAATCATTTCTGAACGAGCTTTTTCAGTATTAATTGCTAAAGCCAGTTCTGTGGTTTCTTCTAAATAATTTTTGAGTTTCTCACTTGTCTGTAAAGGTTCTATGTCAGCACATAAATCAGTTTCCTCATCAATGCGGATGCTGAATGACTTTTTAAATTGACTTAATGTAAAATCGCTATAAGCCATTTTCAGCACCTCATACTAATTTTGGTTTTTGGGTTGAAAACCTCTACCAACTAAAATGCTTTTTTTAGGATTTTAAACAATACTAATCTTCCCAATTTAATGTTAATCTTTCATTCCTTCAACATTTAATGGGATATGGCAAAAGTTTAAGTAGATTGTGTTGAGAATGAAAATTCCCAATTAAAAAATTCAAAATGAAAATTTAACATTTTGAATTTTTAATCTTATTCGACTTCATTAAAAAGATGTTCTTCTAACAGAGGCTGCACTTTGCGAAATTCCTCTGGAGAGAGTAATTCAGGTTCACCTGTTTTTGCTATCCGTGCAAAAAACAACAGGGGATCTAGGGGTGTATAAATTGCATACTCCTGATCTTCATCATAAAAGCTAGCGAGTAGCTGTAATTGCTCAGGCTCTAAATCTGCCTCTTCGTCTTCGATTTCTAAGGTGAAGAGTTCTGATTCTTCAACTGGCGGTAAATCACCTGCAACTGTCAGAGCATAGGCTGTGTTCTTCAATATCAGGTTTTGCTCAGATAGTACAGCTTGGGCAGTGGCAAAAATTTGATCAATGATGGTGTCGTCTTCTACCAGAACTGCTTCTTCTTCCTCACCGTCACCTTCCCAAGAAAAAATTTCTACAGGTGAGTCTACAGGAAGAAGCAAAACGTATTCTTGTCCATCTACTTCGAGGGAATGCTCTATGTAACATTCGAGCGATCGCCCTTTGTCATCGGTCAAAGTGATGGAACCCGCATGAGCGTTATCATTTTCTTCAGGAAATGGAGAGGAAAACATAGCCGAAATGTAGAAATTTAATAAATACCAGCAAGTTTGGAAATCGTTTAACTATTTAATGACATATTATGTCAACAAAATAGCTTTATACATAGATACAACTGCTGGCTAATCGTTTTCAGAATATCATGTTAAAAGGTATCAATACTCAATAGCCGCCACTGAACTGCGGGAGTTGGCACGCTTCACATCCAGCCATTGTTGTAAAATCAAAGCGGCTGCCTTGCGGTCAATCAATCCTTTATGGCGTGACGGGGAGCGGTTCTCAGCGATCAGCAGTTGCTCTGCTTGAAATGAAGTTAATCGCTCATCCACATATTCCACAGGCAGTTTCAGCGCTCTAGCAAGTCTTGTAGTAAATTTCTGAACTTGACGCGCCTGAAATCCTAGTGAGCCATCCATTGAATAAGGCAAGCCCATAACTAGGATTTGCACCTCGCGTTCATTAACTATTTTTCGGATTTGCTCGACATCTTGCTCAAAAGATGTGCGCTCAATTGTGGTGATCCCCGTGGCAATTAAACCCGTGCGATCGCACCCAGCCACGCCAATCCGCTTGCGACCGAAATCTAGTCCCAATGCTGAAATAAACGGTTTTGGTTGCTCTTGGGATATCACACTAATTCTCCTGCTGTGCATCTGCTGATTCAGAAATCGGCGATGCTTCCATGCTAGGGTTTTTTCCGGAAAAGTTAATCGGTTCTGATTTAGTTGGTAGTGGTTTATCTGACGATGGCAGCTTTCCTGGTTGTATCCATGACATTCCACCTGGTATGGGTTTACGTGCCGGTTGTAAACCTTGCAGCATATCAGTCCACTGGATTCCTTCTAAGGAGACGAATTTAGACTCCCGTAGCTTATGCCACACAGAGCGAGACATAACTAATGTATGTTCTATGCGTTTTGCCCCAATTCGCTCCAAATACTCTTCTCGCTCTGCCTGATAGTCTGAGGAGGCTAGTTGTAACCCTTGCTGGGGAAAATCTTGGGCAATACGAGCCAGTTGAGATAGTAATTCTGGATACAGCCAGGTATAAGCAGGATGAACCGTCAGCGTTGCAACGTGGGGGACTTCGCCCTTACGGTCGAGTTGCACCTGAAAATAGCCGATCGCAGCTTTGCGCTGGGGTTCAAATACGTAACCACTCACTACTTCTGTTTTAGTCACCCATTGCTTCACTGCCTCAGTTAAAGCGCCGAATAAACTGGTTTTGAAGTCACGGGTGTTACGGTCAAAAACCTGACGTACTAAAGGTGGCATTGATGCCGTATCTAGTTGATATAACAATTGGGCATCAGCATTGCTCACTGGCAAGAGGTTGGGCAAGTCTGGCTCTGCTTGTGCCAATTCAGCTAGTAATTCTGGCCCAATTTCCCAATATGTCATTTCTGCCAGACGCTGAAATCCATTTTGTCGATATAGTGCTAGCGCCTCTATGTCGTTGATATTAACTTCCAGTAACCAAGTACGAGCTTCCAGAATCGATTCAAAGCAATGACGCAAAAGTTGCGAGCCAATTCCTTGTTTATCGACACCACGCTCCAACAGCACTTGATCGATCCGCCAAGTGCTGCGTGTCCGGTTAAAGGGTGACACTTGAATCATTCCTAGAAGCGTCCGCCCTTGCTCTGCAACATAAGCACAGAGGCGAAACTGTAGCGGGTTAGGAAACCAACTCAAAAATTTGAGTAATCCATACCAGCGACGCAGCCTTTGCATCTGGCTGATGGCAAAACCTGCTCCTTTCGGAGTTAGGGCTGCGAATGACTCTTGAGTTATGCGCTCAATCCCGTCCAGATCCCGGTATTGAACTGGTCGGATAACAACGCTGAGGTTTCGGGGAAGTAATGAAGTCATTTTAATTTCGAGCCGCCATTTAGCCTTAACTAACTGCTCTTCAAAGGAACTGCTGCAATAATATTAACTAGTTTCTGCCCCTTACTATTGCGCCAAAAGGGTGATTTTAGTAACTTAATACTTAAAAAAAGCAGAAAAAGCAGACCTTGTGAGAACACCATTGGCATTGACCCAACAACATCTGCCTTTATTTTATTTGAATTTTGATTAAAATTTGTATATATTTACAGCCCTTGTCGAGAAACTAGCTTTTCAAAGTGGGCTTGGGTTTGATGGAGTAACTGCTGGCGACTATCTACCAGTGTTTGCTTCAGGGTTGGAACAAGATTGCGAGCTTGCAGAGTCATGTGAAGTTGCAGGTTGGCGACATATTCACTGAAATCTTGATTCACTTCATCTGCGCCCGCATCTGTTAATAAATTTGATTCCATTGCCACTGTGTTCTCCTGTGTTAATCCTGTGCTGTCTCTCTTCATGACCAAAAACTATCACGTTGTTTGGACTAACTTCTTAATTTGCAATGAAGTTTAACGCTTCTTAGGGATAGCGATCGCAGTAGAGTTTTTCTCTGCCCATTAAAATCTCAAACCAACACCGCCTTGTACAGAGATAGCTGTACCACCGCTATCACGGTAGGCATCAAAAGCAATGATGGCATTGCCAAAAAGCACAGTATTGCTATTTGGGATCATATAATCAATGCCCGGTTGTAAAGCAAAACTAATTTTGTCGCCCACAGGAGAAGATCCACCACCACCAGCCAACACTAACCCAGCACCCAGGTAGGCATCAGCTTGCCAGTTTAGGGGGAAATCGTAGGAAACTGTTGGCACAATTGCCGTATTATTACCAACTAACACTTGGGCACGCAGTGAAATCGGTGCTTCCAAAAGCTTGTAGCGACCCGCTATCACCCCTCCAATTTGGATCCCATCAGTAAAACCAATAGCGGGGCCTATACCGATATAACTACCATAGGCTACTTGAGCTTGTGCTGGTTTCGTACTCGCCAGACTCAATACCAAGCTAGCCCCCAAAACTGAAACCAAATATGGAATATACTTCATAACCCAACTCCTCACACCAATTAGTCATTAGTCATTAGTCATTAGTCATTGGGAAAACTCTTCCCTTGTCCCTCTCATCTCCCTCATCCTCCCCTGCCTCCCCTGCCTCCCCTGCTCCCTGCTCCCTGCTCCCCCTCTCATTCTACGGGCAACGAGGATGAATGCCTCCTTGAGTACAAATGTACGCTAATTGCTTGGGATCTAAATTTTTGGCTTGAGAAAAATCAACTCCTTGGACTACAGCAGATACTGAGCCTAAATCTGGGGTTTGAACAAATTGATCTGCTGGATCTTGTTTACTAGGAGCGAGAATTGCTCCCTTAAAATCTGCTCCTGCGACATTTGCTCCCCGTAAATCTGCAAGGCTCAGGTCGGCATTTTGCAAATTAACGTTTTCCATCTGGGAAGAACGCAAAACAGCACCAGCTAGACGAGTGGCGCTGAGGTTAGCATTGCTGAGATTAGCACGATCCAAATAGGCTCCTGATAAATCTGCCCCTTGCCAATCAGTGTTAGTTAAGTTGGCAAAGGATAATTGGGTTCCTATAGCAGTGGCGCGACCTAAACGTGCTGCATACAGATTGGCTTCGTTCAATTTGGCGTCGCCTAAATCTGCTCCAGTCAAGCTGGCTTTTTCCAAAACTGCGTTTCGCAGATCGGCTCCTACTAGTTGGGTGCTGTTGAGTTTAGCGTCATATAGACGTGCGTTGGATAAGTTGGCTCTGTTGAGAGTGGCGCGGCTCAAATCAATCCGGTTCATTAAGACACGACTGAGATTAGCATCAGTAAGATTGGCTTGCTGCAACTGAGCTTGGCTTAAATCAGCCATTACATCGTCGTAGGTATCCCAGCGTCCATCTTCACCTACGCTCCGAAAGCGGCTACCCTTCAAACTGGCTTGGTTAAGATTTGCAGATTTAAACTTAACTCCTGATAAATCAAGGTTGTCTAGCACTAAGTTGAAAAAGGAACTTCCTGGAGTACCGCTTTGACCTAATTGGGTGCCACTAAGGTCAACACCCTCAATTTTACCGCTGTATACAGAGAGAATCTTGTTAATCGTCTGCTGGTTTCTTTGTAGCCGCCCTTGCCGCAATCCTCGTTCTTGGGTTGCACTGCTACCCACAGACTCCAGTTCACCCACCAAAAACTGATTCTTATTTTTTAGTTCCGGGATGGCTTTGGGCCCGACAGTTGTCAAAGCTTGTTGAATCCTATCCAGAAGGCTGGGGTTGGTTTCGCTAACCAAGAGATCCGCCAAAAATTTAATGGACTGTGGGTCATTAAGACCACCCATAGCCAGAATTGCACTTTGGCGTTGCTCATTAGTAGCCCCAGAGTTGGGACTCAATTGTTTGACAAGTTCGAGGAACTGTTGGCTGTTGATTTGCTTGGTTGCTCGCTGGGATTGTTGAATTTGGATATAAACTTGAGTGCCGATTAAAGTTGCCAACACAGCGGTCATACTCGTAAGCCCTACCCCAAACAAGGTAAGATTAGGATTTTGTTGTATCCGCCGCCACAGATTAGGCGACTGGTTGGTTTGGTCTGCTGCTAATTCTTCTCCCTCCTGCCATTCTTCTCCTTGATCGTTACCACCAGCAGACTGAGCTTGTTTGTTGCTAGCTAAGAGTGAGGATGGCAAGGGGCGAGTCGCATCTATTGTATAAGTGCTTGCAAGTTGATCGTGCAGTGCGCGACGCCCCCGACGCGACGGTAAGCCTATCCCTTCACCCACAATCATTAACAAAGACAAAAATGTGAATAATCCTAAATTCGGAAAAGCAAAGCTGTAGCGCCACAGTAGATAGGCGATAGAAATGGGTACAGTCCAACGTCCAACTCCTTCTCTAATCACAACTGCCCCTAAACCAGGCGGTTTACCTTGCTGGTTGACAACCCGCACTTTTAACCAACGTTTAGGAATTGTGCTACCAGTCTTAGCGAGTAAATATAATTGCCACCACGAGAGAGTTACAGGCGCTAATAAGGCGATTGTCCACAAAATATTGGTCGGCCATGCTACGTTACGGATGCCATAGCTAACAGGCAGAGCCAGAGGCCTAGCGATCGCTCTTTCCGTGACTACCAACACCGGGTTCAGTGGCACTCGATTAAGATCGCTTCTAGAATTGGCATAGACACCAATGCCGAAGGGAATCAACCCACTAGTAACCACTAGTGTGATTTCAGCCGCCCAAGCAGCAAAACGCCTACTTGATAGCAACAGCGAATTGGCTTTTTCCGGTTCTTTTGACTGACCAGATTGATTACTAGTTCTCCTGACAATTGGTGTCGTCATCGCATAATTCCCTTTGACATTATTTTTACGCCGCGATCGGCACAATTAAAATAGACTAAGCTAATCGGCAAAAAGAAAAGCATATTCAAATAGAATTTAGGAGTCATTAGTCAAGAGCCATTTGTATTCTGGCTCCTGACTCTCATAACTCCGGGCAGAGTGCAAAGTAAATGCATATCAACTTATTACTTACGTTGAAAGCTACTAGACACAAAAAATTTGTATCCAACATACACTAACACTGCCAAAAGTGCCAGACTGATTACAGATGCAACTAGTTTAAACACTGCTTGCAGCATCGCCAAGCCTACTAGCACCGCCATACCCGAAACTACCAGCTTTTTCGTCCCAGACAAGCTGTTGAACCAAATCTGAAATCGCTCCAGTTGCAAGTTCAAGTTGGCAAAAACAGACTGAGGCGTTTGTTTTTGTTCTTGTGGTTGAGAAACTACCCCAGGTGGGGAATTAATTTCTGCCTCTAGCTTATCGAGGCGACGCTGTAAGTCTTCTTCTGGTTGAGGATTCATCAATCTTTTCTACCTCAGCTAGCACACTTGTTCAACAATAGACTAACCAAATTCTATTTTTGGTGGTTGTCTTAGTGATTTTAGCTAATGTCTGTGCGTGCAAGAGCTTTCTGCACAGATAAAATTTATTATGATGAATTTTAAAAGACTAGCCTGTTACGGATCGAAGTCCAGAATGTAGGGTGAAATAATTTCGGTATAAAAGCACTACCAAATATAGATAATTTGCACGATTGATGGTGTCTATACCCATCAAATCTTCATAAACAATCCTTAACTAAATGGTATTGCTTTATACGACACACTTTGGAACTAAGACAGATTGCTGTCGTCTATTAAATCAGACAATATAACAATATTGCTCTAGATTTTTCTAGAGCATTAATTAAAATGAAAACGCTTAGGCTACTTACAATTGTTCCCACAGCTTTGGCGATGAGTTTGGTTTTCGCCCAGACTAATTTGGCACAGACACCAACAATCCAAATTAATCGGAATTTCCAACCAGATCCACTGGTTTTGAACGGAAAGTCGGGGGGAACTGTCAAAAGTAATTGCGGCAATATTACCACTGAACCTAATCAAGTTATCGAGGTTACAGAGTCTCTACCTTATTTGCGATTAACAGTAGAGAGTCAAGGAAAGCCAACGCTGTTGATTGACGGGCCTGGGGGGCGCTTTTGTGTAATGGCAGATAGCTACTCTGGAAGTAAGTCAGAACTTTCTGGTTACTGGCAGGCGGGAAAATATTCGCTGTATCTGGGCGAACTATCCCCGCAACAGTATACTTCCACCCTCTCAATCTCGCAAAAAAATAAATAGTCATTAGTCATTTTTCTTTTACTAATGACCAATGACCCTTTACTAATCTTCCAGTGATTTGGCTGGAACTTCGACAGCAGTGACATCAATTGTGCCTTCTGGTGTGAAGCGCTGAAAATGACTATTTTGTACTAACAACGACTCTCCACAGTTAGGACACTGCAATTGACTGTTATTTAAACCTGTAAATTCATATCCACAGACGGGACACTGGTCAGCAACCAAGTTGCGTTGCAGCCACCAACGAAAGCCAAAAAAAGCCACAATGGGTGCCAAAAACAGCAACCCGACAATAATTAGCAACGAATTAACCAACCAACCCAAGCCCAGTGATGCCAGCAACCAAATAACTGCCAGCAGGGTGAGCCAAGGGCGGAGATTTAAAAGATTCAATTGAAATGACTTAAAACTCATTTTTTAAATATCGTCCTGCTCTCCCTCTAGGATAACGATTTTGGTCATTGGTCATTGCTCATGAGTCATTTGTCATTTGTCATTTGGACTCAAATGGACTCAAAACTGAGGATAGAAGCATTTTCTGCAAGTGCTGTTGGAAGGCATCTATACCAAACAGAGCGATCGCCTGTTCTCGTAGCCACTTTCCATCACATCGCTGGTCATCACCTTGAAGCATTTCTACACAAGCGGCTGCTACAGCATCAGGACTGCGGTGTGGTACTCGCCATCCCAGTTTACCATCCTGCAAAGGGTCAGCGGAGCCATCGTCGTCACCAGATAATACAGGTACTCCACAAGCCATTGCCTCCAGATAAACAATGCCAAAGCCTTCTTGCGAAGGCATAATATAGGCATCAGCAAGGCGGTAATGTGCCATTAATGCTTCTGTAGCAACGAAACCAGCAAACACAACGCGATCGCTCACACCTAAATCTTTTGCTAGTTTAGCTAACCGCGGTTGGTCATCACCGCGACCAATTACCAAATATTTGACTTCTGGGAAAGCCTGAGCGATTTGTGGTAAAGCCCGAATTGTTACATCTACACCCTTGTAAATATCTCCTGACCATAACCGCGCTACTGTCATTAACACCTTAGCACCAGTTAAGCCATACTTATGGACTAATTCTGGCTGCTTGGAACCAGGAGTAAATTTATCCCCATCAATTGCACAAGGCATCATCTGTACCATTTTGGGGTTTAGACTATTAGCCACACAAGCGCGATCGCGGCTATAGCGACTAATTGTCCAAATTCCAGCTGCTGATGTCAGGGCGCGACGTTCTTGATTTTTTAGCGGTTCCCAGACTTCTTTGCCGTAAGTTAGCACTGTGTAAGGAATCCCCAAAGGCTGGCAAAGAGTTTGTACTAATACTGCTAAGTTAATATGACCGCAGAAAACCTGCTGCGGACGGCTTTGCAACAAACACTTAAGTAAAGCCGCTGCCATTTGCAGTCTACCCAAATAGGGAGACTGATTTTTAAAGTAATAAAATTTTAAATTCTCGTGTTCAAACGGATTTAAACTATCAGGACTATCTCGCAGCAAAAAGACTTCTGCCTTGTAGGGTTGGCTCAATCCCAAATAGCCACGAAAAATATCTTTTATATATGATTGAATACCACCTTCGTGGGCAAAAATTTCTAAAAACACGAAGACATGGTTAGTTTTTTTGTTAACTTTATCACCTAATTTTAGGTCTTCTGTCAATGTAGTGATGTGCATATTAGGTTATTTAACTCGCGGTAAGGGCGCAATCGCACCGCTCTGTAACCGCTCCAAATCTGTTTTTACCATTTTTTCTAAAAGTTCCTCAAAGCTCACTTGCGGTTCCCAGCCGAGGTTTCTTTTAGCTTTACTGGGGTTAGCTACTAGTTGAAAATGCTCGTCTTGTCGCAATAAACTGGTATTTAGGACTACATGGTGTGTCCAATCCAAGCCGACAGACTCAAAAGCTGTGGCAACTAAATCTTTAACACTGTGCAACTTACCTGTACCAATCACATATTCTTCGGGTTCATCAACTTGCAACATCAGCCACATTGCTTCTACGTAATCTCCCGCAAAGCCCCAATCGCGTTTGGCATCTAGATTACCCATTTCTAAGGTGTCAGTTAAACCCAATTTAATCGATGCAGCTGCCAAAGAAACTTTTCGTGTAACAAACTGAGGTGCGCGTAGAGGAGACTCGTGATTATATAAAATTCCACTACAGGCAAATAGTCCATAGCGCTGTCTGTGATGTACCATCGTCCAGTGAGCGTGCATCTTGGCCGCAGCATAAGGATTTTTAGGACGAAAAGGGGTTTCTTCATCTTGAGGCGAGAGGAATATATCGCCAAACATTTCTGAACTGCTGGCTTGATAAAATCTGGTAGATAAACCAACCTCTCGTACAGCTTCTAAGAGTCTAGTAGCTGTACCAGTTATCAAATCTAGGGTTCCTAACGGATCGTTCCACGAGTCGGGTACAAAACTGGGAGCCGCTAAATTGTAAATTTCTTGGGGACGGAGTTGTTCAACTGCGGTCAACAGTGCAGCATTATCCCTCAAGTCAACTGTAAAAATTTCTACCTGATTTGCCAGTGTGCCCAGTTTTGTCAAATTAGGTTGTCGATGTGGGGATACTAATCCTACAACTCGGTAACCACGGTTGAGGAGCAAATGGCTGAGATAGTAGCCATCTTGACCAGTAATTCCTGTAATTAGGGCTGTCTTAGTCATATTTTGTCCCCTATTCCCTCTATCTCTTTAAGCACAAATGGCACTTGTTGGAGATCAAAAAATAAGGCTCTCAACACTGCTGACAAATCTTAACAAGGGAGCTAGTTTAACTCGAATGCTATCTTTACTGCATTCACTAATTCTTTTTATACAAAAATATTCTTTGAGATTTTACAAAAAAATTATAATAAGTAAGCAATTTCACGTAAAAAATATATTACTTTAATCCAAATAATATTAAAAAAGGAGTATGCTCTATCAATCAAATAACTATATATTTGAGCAGATACTCCTTCCACTCATGCTTCTGTTTTGAAACAAGTAGTGTAACTTTGGGCAAAATCTTCATACTCCTACGGGGAAGCTACACGCAGCGGCGACCATAGGAGAAATTTTGTTTATTCTACTGCTAAATATAGTCAAGCTATGCGTAGTTTCTTGTAGATAAGACACGCCCTCACAACCTGTCAGTACTCCTTTTCTACGCTCTGCCTTTGCTCAAAACTCAAAATCGGCATCAGAAATATTCTTACCTTCCTTTACCCTTGACTGCTTCACTTTTACTTTTGTGCTTCTAAAGAGTATTTGACGATGAGCAGGCAATTTCTACCATCTGCACCACGTTCGTATACAACACGGTCAGCCAACCGTCGGAGGAGAAACCATCCATACCCGCCTACTTGCAGAGTACCTGGAGCTGGTTCTGCGATCGCATCAGGATTGAAAGGTTTACCATAATCCCAAATTCTAATCTCTAGTCGGTCAATCCACAAATAAACGTTAATCTCGATGGTTGTTTCTGGTGGTAAAGCATGATGAGCATGGCGAACAGCGTTGGTAAAGCCTTCTGCTAATGCTAAATTGAGGCGATCAAGTTGGGTTTTTGACCAGCCAAGTTGAGACAAATGTTGCAGACAAAATTGCTCAAACCATTCTTGCACCTGGTTTAGGAGCCTTAGTTCGCTCTTAACCGTCAGATGGTCTTGCTGCACTATACTAAGCATTAACTGTGACTTGAATATAAGTAAACCCAAGTTGCTAGTTATCAAATTTTGCACTTTTCGCAAAATTTCTCTGATATAAAAAAATCTAAATTTACATATTCTGTCTACCAAAATACAAAACATGAACGATTTTGGCATTCCGAGGGTTGTAACTAGCAACTTAGGTTAAGTAAGTGAAAAATGTTTGTATTTGTTAACTTTGGTGATTTGAAATTTGGGAATAGCTTTTCCATCCAAAAATTCAGATCCCAGATAAAATCTGAACTATTGAAGAAGGCAGGAGGCAGAAGATAGAAATTTATCTGTTGCTCTCAAGCCCATCTAATTCTAAGTCACTCTACAGGTGATGCTACACAAAGTCGCTCATGGGGAGCCACTGTGGTTTTCTCCCTTGGCGTCACCAAATAGTTCGCGCAGTGTCCCAAAGGGAAAAAGAAAATTTTGGTGGGGGACTTAAACCTTTGCTCCCTCTGGTCGCTTTACTAAGGCAAAGAGCAGAATTCCTTCTGCCTCCTGCCTTTCCTGTCAAAATTGACGCCTGTTGATTGTTTTCAAAAGCACATCTGCAATATGCTCTTGAAACTCACAGGCGTCAAAGCACTTTGTGGTGACTAATTTAGAATAGTCCCAAGGTCAAAGATTTATCCAATGGCAAGGCAGCACCAATACCCAGCCAGATGGTAACAAGAGTACCAAAGAGGAACACTGTGGTTGCAACTGGACGGCGGAAGGGGTTTTGGAACTTGTTGACGTTCTCAATAAAGGGAACGAGAATTAGACCCACTGGTACGGAACCCATTGCTAACACTCCTAAAAGCTTGTTAGGAAGCGATCGCAAAATCTGGAAAACTGGATATAAGTACCACTCTGGTAGAATTTCCAATGGTGTCGCGAAAGGATTTGCTGGTTCACCTGTCATCGCGGGATCTAGCACAGCTAGAGCCACAATCGCAGCGAACGAACCCATGATCACGATTGGAAAGACGTAAAGTAGGTCATTAGGCCAAGCGGGTTCACCATAGTAGTTGTGACCCATGCCTTTAGCGAGTTTGGCTCTTAACTGAGGATCGCTCAGGTCAGGTTTTTTTTGTGTTGCCATTTTGAAATGTGCTCTCCTGCTTAAGTTAAATTAAAGCATTTGTGAAAGCTATCAGCTACTAGGCAATCAGCAGGCGGCAAACAGCGTTGGTCTATCTACGGTCAGCCACCTGGAGATTCTCTACAGCTTTAGGCTTCAGATACAAGTATTTGTTTTTTCGAACTTATGTGCAATTAATTTCTTGTGTTTCATAAGTTTAAAACAAACAACTTGATCTGAAAACTAACAAATGTTGCCTTTCGCTAATAGCTGAGATTACAAAGGACCGGAAATGCCTTGCTTGCGGATCATCAAGAAGTGAAACAGCATAAAGACTGCAATTAACCAAGGCAGCACAAAGGTGTGTGCGCTGTAGTAACGGGTTAGTGTTGCTTGACCAACACTAGAACCGCCGCGCAGCAGGTCGGAGATCAGAACGCCAACCACGGGAATTGCTTCTGGTACGCCGCTAACGATTTTCACAGCCCAGTAGCCAACTTGATCCCAAGGTAGGGAATAGCCGGTAACTCCGAAAGAAACGGTAATCACAGCTAGAATCACACCACTTACCCAGGTCAATTCGCGGGGCTTTTTAAAACCACCTGTGAGATAAACCCGGAAGACGTGCAAAATCATCATCAACACCATCATGCTGGCAGACCAGCGATGGATGGAGCGAATTAGCCAACCGAAGTTTACTTCAGTCATGATGTACTGCACTGAGGAGAAAGCTTCAGTAACTGTTGGCCTGTAGTAGAACGTCATGGCAAATCCAGTAGCAAACTGGATGAGAAAGCAAACCAGTGTAATTCCACCCAGGCAGTAAAAGATATTGACGTGGGGAGGGACGTACTTGCTAGTGACATCTTCGGCGAGTGCCTGAATCTCCAGGCGTTCCTCAAACCAGTCGTAAACGTTGGCCATACAATCTCAAGTTCCTAAAAGTCGGTTGCGGTTGATAAATCCCGAAGTTCTGAATCGGCAGAAGCCTTCACTCAGACTTCTCTCCCAATTAGCAATTTTGGGATTTTAGTAAAGGGGAGTTTTTTTGTTTACTTGTCAGCTTTCAGCGTGCTAAGAGACTTCAGAAACTTTACACTCTGTAAAGATAGAATATATTGCGATCTCTTTACGCCCCTACACACAAAATGGTGGACACAAAGTAGATTTTATCCTCTGGTGAGTGGATACGATGCATCAGTTGACTGAACAACTTGATGAGAAAAATGCACCACTTCTATAAAAAAAGTAACATAATCGAGAGATAGATTTCATCAACAACAGGGGAAGTGAGCATTTCTAGGCAATTTGGGTTGAGGTGGAATTGATAATGGGGTTCATGAACAAACAAGTCTTTCGGGTTGGATTTTCATTGTTAATGGCGTTTTGGTTGGCGTTGGGTACGCTCACCCAGCCGGCGATGGCTTTGACGACGGAACAAAAGCTGGTTTCTGAAGTTTGGCGAATTGTGAATCGCACTTATCTAGATGAGACGTTTAATCATCAAAATTGGGCGGCAGTTCGGCAAAAGGTTCTGGAAAAGCCACTCACCGACTCAAATGCCACTTATACGGCAATTGGGAAGATGCTCAAAAGTCTCGACGATCCTTTTACTCGCTTTTTAGATCCAGAACAGTACCGCAGTTTACAGGTCAATACTTCTGGGGAACTGACTGGGGTAGGATTGCAAATTGCCTTGAATCCTGAGAGTGGGAAGTTGGAAGTAGTGGCTCCCATCGCAGGTTCACCAGCAGATAAAGCGGGGATTAGACCACGCGATCGCATTCTGAAAATTGAGGGTGTTTCCACAGAAAATCTCACTCTTGATGAAGCTGCGACTAGAATGCGCGGACCGAGTGGCAGCCTTGTCACTCTCCTCATCGAACGGGACGGGGAGGCAGAAACGGAAATTAGACTGACACGCGATCGCATTGCTCTTAATCCTGTGGTTTCAGAATTGCGTGTTTCCACTGAAGGTACGTCCATTGGCTACCTTCGCCTCACCCAATTCAATGCCAACGCCTCAACAGAATTGGCACATGCTATTTCTAGTCTAGAAAAAAAAGGCGCTACTGCCTACATTCTGGATTTGCGAAATAATCCTGGGGGGCTATTGCAATCAGGAATTGAAATCGCTCGTCTGTGGTTAGACTCCGGCACGATTGTCTACACTGTTAACCGACAAGGTATTCAAGGTAGTTTTGAAGCTTTTGGACCAGCCCTGACGAACGATCCTCTCGTTATTTTGGTGAATCAAGGGACTGCCAGTGCTAGTGAAATTCTCGCTGGCGCGCTCCAAGATAATGGTCGTGCCCAATTGGTAGGGGAAACTACCTTTGGCAAGGGCTTAATTCAATCCTTATTTGAATTATCTGATGGTTCGGGTTTGGCAGTCACAATTGCTAAGTATGAAACTCCTCAACATCGAGATATTAATAAACTAGGTATTAAGCCGGATAAAGTGATTTCTCAAGCAGCCATTAACCGCGAACAGATTGGCACCGAAGCGGATCTGCAATATCAAGCAGCAATGGAACTTTTGGTTAAAAACTCGGTGGTGGCGGGAAAAGCGTAAAAAGTTAAGAGTTAGGAGTTAGGAATTGCCTTGCCTTGTTCCCAGTCAGAGACTGGGAATGACCAATTAGGAGGCTCCGCCTTCTTTGTTCGCACCAGAGCCACAAGGACATTTTTATCCTACAATCAACAACTGTGATTTTCTAGCTTATGCTGACAACAGTAAACGCCAGGAAAATTATCTACAAGTTTCTTAAAGAGTTACTGGCACTCAATTCGGCGAATGACTGCTCTAGCTGTTGGGCATAGTTATGCGATCGCTCAGTCGCGCATTTTCCAATTCTGGATTTAGTATTCCCAAATATCAGAAGTTCTTTAAGAAAGAGAGCTAAAAATTATACCGAAATTTCAATGATAAATTCTGTACCTTTACCCAGGAATGAGTTAAAACTCAATTTTCCGCCGTGAGTTTCTTCGACGATAGACTTTGCAATCGCGAGTCCTAATCCTGTTCCTTTGCCAACACCTTTAGTCGTAAATAAATGGTCAAATATTTTTTGTTTTACCTCTTCAGGCATACCCTTACCATTATCGGCGATTGTAATTTTAACTAGATTATTTTCTCCTGTAGTTGTAATTGTAATATAGTTAGGATTTGCTTTAATTTCGTCAAAACTCCGTCCAATATTCGATTCTTCTAAGGCATCAATAGCATTTGCTATCAGATTCATAAATACTTGATTTAATTGTCCAGGAAAACACTCAACTTGAGGTAAAGTGGTGTACTCAGTTATCACTTCAATTGCTGGACGTTGCTCGTTAGCTTTCAGACGATGTTTCAAAATTAATAACGTGCTGTCGATGCCTTGCTGAATATTAAACGGTACTTTATAATCTTTGTCGGCACGCGAGAAAGTCCGTAAACTAGTGCTGATATTTTTTAGCCTGTCACACGCCATACTCATGGAATCAATCATCTTGGGCAAGTCTTCTAAGCTATAATCCAAGTCGATTTCTTCGGCATGGTTAAGAATTTCATCACTCGCATTGGGCAGGCTTGATTGATAGAGTTTTAGATGTTCAACAATATCAGCAATCGTGGGTTTAGCTTGTTTGAGACTGGCAGCAATAAAACCAAGGGGATTATTCATTTCGTGAGCCACGCCAGCAACTAAATTGCCCAGTGCCGACATTTTTTCACTTTGAACAATTTGTAATTGGGCGTTTTGTAAATCGTTCAATGCTTGTTGCAAATCAAGTGATTTTTGTTGCAAGGCAAGTTCAGCAAGTTTGCGATCGCTAATATCTCGCATCACAACTACTGCACCAAGTTTATTACCCGAAGCATCGAAGATCGCTTGTCCGCTAGCTAACAAAATTCTCGTAGAACCATGCTTCGGCGCAATTACCATTTCGGCATTTTCGACGATTTCCCCTTGCAAGGCGCGAAATAAAGGAATTTCCGTTTTTGATAGGGGTGTTTGACCATCAGGTTGATAGAGATCGAAGTGTTCTGCCCATTGTTCTGCTGGTAATGATTCTACTGGGAGACCATGAAATTCACGAGTTGCTTTGTTAAATAGAGTCAATTTGCCACTAGCATCACAAACAACAATCCCATCGGTAATATTGTGAATAATAGCATTCAAGAACTCTCGTTCTTTGGCTAGAGATACTTCGGCCTCTTTGCCATCGCTAATATCAATCACCACCCCATCCCAGATGATTGCACCATCGGCTTGTAGCTCTGGCCGAGCCGCGGATTGAATCCATTTCACGGTTCCTGAAGGCAGGATAATCCGCCATTCTTCCTCAAAGGGTGTCAGATTTTGAGCTGAGTTGGTGATCGCTTGGGCAATAGCTGATTGATCGTCAGGATGATTCATGGTGTAAAGGCTATGCGTCCCTGCCATCACCAATTCTGGCTCTAACCCATACAAGTCCAAACAGCCAGAGCTAACGTAGGGTGTTGAAGTTGAACCATCGGCCGCCAGACGGAATTGATACACCATACCAGGAATATTATTCGCCAAGTTTTGAAAGCGGGTTTCACTAGCCTGCAATTTTGCTAGAGATTGTGCCAATTGTTGAGCAGAGTTCTGGGAATTTCGATAAAGTCGGGCATTTTCCAGAGAAATTGCCGCTTGAGCGCAAAGTAAGTTCAGCAGTTCGACGCGATCGCTCGTAAAGGCTCCGGTTGCTAGGTTATTTTCCAGATACAATATGCCCAGCAACTTACCCTGATGCAAAATCGGGCTACACAAGATACTCTTGGGCTGCTGTTGCTGAATATATGGGTCATTGATTAATTGAGGATGCTCCATGGCATTCATAATCACTGTTGGTTTCAAACTGCGTTTGACGGTATTAATTAAGCTAACTGGCACATCAACAGAGTCTTCAACAGGTTCTGGGTTGAGCAACATCGGGTAAAAATCGATTTTAGCAGCCTGGTTCTGTACAGCATTCTGAGAAAGCTGTGCTAAAGCCTGAATTAGCAGACGGCCTGACTCCAAAAGCATGAACACACACTTATCGGCTCCGGCATTTTCAATGACGATATGCAGCAAAGCTGAAAGCAGTTTTTCGAGTTCGATTTCCCCAGAAAGGGTTTGGGAAGCTTTGAGAATGGCAGCTAAGTCTAAAGCAACAGAGACGCTGCTACTAGTGGAAGTGGCGGAACTGGTGGAGGTGACACTCCCCAATGTGAAAAGAGTTTCGTTAATTGAGAGGGGAGAACGGGTTTGCTGGAGGATGGGGGCGAGGAGTTGAGGATAGCGTTGTTCCAAGTCGGCGACTTTGGCTTTAGCGCCCCAACGTGCATAGCCGTAGTAGGCTTGGGTCATGTATTCCCCAGCTATCCGCTCTTTGCCCCAATCGAGGTAAAATTTAGCGGCTAGTTCATTGGCAAGTGCTTCTTCGCAAACATAGCCCTGTTTTTTCGCTGCCAAAATGGCGATATCATATAATTCTGCGGCTTGCCAATTAATCCCTAATACTCGCGCTTTCTCCGCTTGAATTAATTCATATCTATGTTGATTTGCTTCTGGCGCATTCTCAGCCCAGAACTTCATTTTTTCTTGATTAAGATTAACTTGATCAAAGTATTTTTCTTGTTCATTAACTGTGACTTTAGGATAACGATTTAGCAATGTTAGCGAATGGTAAAAATTGAGAACTACCACTTGGATAAAACCAAAAGCTGCTCCAGCTTGTTCCTGTGCTAGTTCCACATTTTTTAAGGCTTGGCTACTATCGTTCAACAAGTAAAGTAGAATAGTTTTAGCCACATAGAAAACAAATAAAACTGTCCCTGATTTAGCGGCAATGATGCGGGGCAAAATTTTCTCTTCATCAAAACTTTCACCGTTGAATAATAGGGAATCTGCTGCTTGACGCTGTAAATTCAAACCTAATTGTCGCCATACTTGCGAAAAGTGAATAGGAATTTCTTGTTTAATGTTAATACACAAATCAACATAAACTCCTTGTTGCTGGACGGTAGACTCTAAATTCTCCTCTGTAAAAAATAAATAACTACACAAATTTGCAGCACAATATCCACCCCATTCTAAATCGCCTACTTCTAGCCCTGCTTGTACGCCTTCCCGCAAAGGAACAATACTATTTTTGGGGTGTTCTTTCCAAGTGCGAATATTGGAATTAAACAAGTTATAAACTTTAGCTTTTAGCTCTTTAGCATTAAATTTATCTAATAAACTTAAG
Source organism: Nostoc sp. ChiQUE02 (assembly GCF_034531305.2). Lineage (NCBI taxonomy): Bacteria > Bacillati > Cyanobacteriota > Cyanophyceae > Nostocales > Nostocaceae > Nostoc > Nostoc sp. ChiQUE02. The sequence goes on along the minus strand of NZ_JAVRBN020000004.1, from coordinate 205,925 downwards.
GCAATTAAACCCGCATGATAACCTCTATCTAATTGACTAAATCCTACTAGCAATAAACCGTAAAAGCCATAGGCGAAAGATGATATCGACGAATTACCATATTTGAGACACAAATTAATCATTGTGATGATAATTTGCGGAAAAATCTCTGGTTTTGCCATAAAAACAGGAGCACAGAGTATTTTTAAAATCTGCATTGCTGCCAGCTTATATGGATCTGTCATAGTTGGTAATTTCTCTAAGTTTTCAAGATTTGGTAAGTCAATTATTAACTCCTTGTCCACTTCTATCGTTAATAAATAAATTGTTAGTTTTTCTAAAACTTCTAATCCAATATCTACTGCCGTTACCATCTCTAGTTGAGCAATATAAATCTGCATTTGTAATTCATAAATTTTTACTTTATCGAGTAAAGTATTGGCTTTTGTCATCGCCAATTTAGCTAAATTTAATGATTCCTCAAAGTTAAGATTTAAATATTCAGCTTCGGCAGTAGCGACGTAAATATTTAGAGTCAATTCATACTGATTTTGCCAACAGTCTGTTGTCAGTAAACCCATTGCTGTTTGCAAATAGACCTTTGCAGCAGCATAAGCGGTAGAAGTTTTGGCTTTTTGCCCTGTCACTAGGTTTAATTCGGCTAATTCTTGACGATCGCTCGGTTGGGTGATTAACTCCTGTCCTAGATTCAAATGCCCAACAATATCAAACAGTTTTTCCTCTTGCTCTATTTCTGAATAATTTTGCTGAAGTAACTGTCCAATTTTGAGATGAGTTCCCTGTTTTTGCTCCTCTGGAATCAGGGAGTAGGCGGCTTGTTGGACGCGATCGTGCAAGAATTTGTAAGCACAGGTGTCAACCTTCAGTGTTGATGTTTGGACGGTGGCGGCTGATGCTTCAGTTTGATAAAACTTGTAGACCTCATTGCTGGGAATGATAAATCCTTCTTGCAATGCTTTCCACAAGTCCGAAGCGGTTTGAGTTTGCGACTTTTCAGAAACGATCGCTAATGTCCCCAAATCGAACTGATTGCTAATACAGGCTGCCAGTTTTACAATATCTTGAGTGATGTCGGGCAATTTCTGAAGCTGTTGTGTCATAAATTCCACCACATCATCAGTGAGAGCAAGCGATCGCACTTGCGCTACATCACACTGCCACCCCCCTTGACTTCCCCCCTTAGCAAGGGGGGACTGAGGGGGGTCAAAGCTAATTAACCCATCCTCATACAGCGCTTTCAGAAACTGAGTTGTGAAAAAGGGATTGCCTTTGGTTTTTTGATAAACCAACTCTGTCAAGGGTAGCGCCTGTTCTGTTGCACAACTGAGGGAGTCGGCGATTAAATGGTTCACATCCGCTTGACTCAAGGGAAATAGAGTCAAAGTGTTGACGCAGGAGGATGCCTTTTCAATTTCATTTAACGTCAACATGAGTGGATGAGCTGCAAACACCTCGTTATCGCGGTATGCACCAATAATGAATAGATAACCGCGATTGCTCTGAGTCATCAACAGCTTTAGCAAATTGAGCGATGCCGAATCTGCCCACTGCAAGTCATCGAGAAACATCACCAACGGATGCTCTCTTGTCGTGAAGACTTGAATAAACTTTTGGAACAGCAGATTGAATCGATTCTGTGCCGCACTGCCCGATAGTTCAACGATCGCAGGCTGTTTGCCAATAATCTGCTCCAGTTCAGGAATCACCTCAATCAGAAGTTGCCCGTTCTCTCCAACTGCCGCTAAAATCTTGCTCTGCCATTGCTTTAGTTGGGTATCACTTTCACTAAGCAACTGTCCTATCAGGTCACGAAAGGCTTGCACAAAAGCAGACAGAGGAATGTTGCGGTTGAACTGGTCGTACTTGCCCTTAATAAAGTAGCCATTCCACCGAATGATCGGTTTATGAACTTCATTGACGACTGCGGTTTTGCCAATCCCAGAGAAACCTGCCACCAGCATCAGTTCGGAGCCACCATTGGCAACATGACCAAATGCCTCTAGTAACGTTTGCACTTCCAATTCCCGTCCGTAGAGTTTTTCGGGTATGAGAAAGCGATCGCTGAGATCGCGCTGTCCCAAATCAAACCAGGTGTGCTTACCTGTTTCTCGCCACTGTTCTAAGCAGGTAACAAGGTCATGTTTAAGTCCTAGCGCACTCTGATAGCGGTCTTCAGCATTCTTCGCCATCAGTTTGCGGACAATTTCACCTAGCATTAAAGGCAAATCGGGGTTGAAATCGCAGAGGAAGTGTGGAAGTTTCGCAATGTGGCAATGCACTAACTCCATTGGTTCGTGGGACTCAAAGGGCAATTTTCCACTTAGTAGTTCAAAGAAAGTTACACCTAACGAATAGAAGTCGCTGCGGTAGTCTATGCCCCTGTTCATCCGTCCGGTTTGCTCTGGGGACAGATAAGCTAGCGTTCCCTCCAATCCGTTGGGACTTTGGATCTCCTGGGTTTCTCGTGGTAGGAGTGAGGCAATACTGAAGTCAATCAGCTTTATTTGTTTGGTGTCAGGGTGAATCAGGATGTTGGCTGGCTTTATGTCTTTGTGAATGACGCGCTGTTGATGTAACTGGTGTAAGGTGTCTAGCAGTTGCAGAGCAATAGGTAGGAATTGCTCTAATGTCAGTGTTTTTCCTTGAGTAAATTGCCGCAAGGAAATACCACCAAAGTCTTCCATGACTAGGGCATAGCCATTGTGATAGGCTTCCAGGCTGTAGGGTTTGATAATGCCGGGAATATCTAGGTTTTTAGCGATCGCATATTGGTTGCGAAACTGGACTAATTCGCTAAAAGTTGGGTATTCTCGTTTTAAGAGCTTGATGACAACTGGTAAGCGATCGCATTCTCGTACAGCCCGATAAACTTGCGTGCGAGAACCTGAATATAGTTGCTCTATAGTTCGGTAGCCAGCGATCCTTAAAGTTCCATCAGCTTTGGCGCTCATAAGTTTTTACGAGAATCTTTGTATACTAGCGTTATAATTCCCAGGACTATATCTTGATTAACAAACGTTAGATAAAGTAGCATTGGGGATTGGGCACAGAAGGCAATACTTTTCGGTTAAGGGGAAAAGGGGAAAGGGCTTAAATTTACCTTTACCCCAAGCCTAGTAACCTTTTCCCAAACCAAAAGAGAGATTGTTGGGTTTATCTGAAAAGTATTGACACAAGACGTAGAAGCTAGGAAAGCATCTTCATGTAGATGTGGCGATCGTTTTTTGATGATTTCCCAAAGTAGTATCAGAACTCTGTCAACGAGTCTTTGCTCCAATTCCATGCAGTTGCGCGTGGGTTCCTCCAGCAAAAACCGCCTTTCTAAAAGGGCTGTATCCGCAGCAAAGCTGGTAAATCCAGCGAAGCGAGGTGTTGATAAGCTTGATCTATGACACGCTCGCCTCTAAGGAAGCCTGTATTAGCTCCAGGACAAATATACCGGAGAGTTTCTGGTGTAAAACGTTCTAACAATAATCGAAGACTCTGAATTTGTCTTGGCCAGTGAAAAGTTTTTGCCGTCCGTAATGGTACTGCTTTACCATGCTGGTTAGGGAGTAAATGGCGACCAGAAAATAATATACCTCCAAGTTCACTGTAGTAGAGGCAGGATGAGCCAGGAGAATGACCTGGTGTCCAAATCACTTGTGTTGCTGCATCAAGAGTAAATTCTTGCTTAAAGGTAGTTACGGTTAAGCCTGGTAATAAATAAGCTTCTTGCTCTTGAATCAGCACCTCACAGCCAAAGGTTTGCTGAATTTCAGCGGTCTTGCCAATAGCGCCTCGATGGGTGATAAATAACCAACGCACGCCTCCATGCGATCGCCAAAAATCTTGATTTGTTTGGTCTAGGGCAGGGCAGTCTATGAGGATATTGCCTTCATTTCTTACAATAAAATAAGAGGTTCCCCCTAATGTGTCCCGATTGGGTGGAAAGGCAAAAATGCTCTTTTGTGCGAAGTCCGATTGCAGAGAAGTTTCGCTAGGAACTTCGTTAGGGAAGACAGCCCGTGGCAGCTTAGTTGTATGACTTGGTTGTTGAGGTAAAGGGCACATGATCAAAGAACCGAAACTGAGGAGTTGTGGACAATCTGGTTAAAGTGGGGAAATTCTCAAGAATTGAAACTTGAGCGTTAACCAGCACTGTTAACCGTTGTGAAATTGGGATTTGAGGTCTGCCTTGTAGTTAATGCTATGGTGCTGAAGCTACTGGTGGGGCGTTTTGTCAAAATTACTGAAGATAACATGGCATTTTGGTTTCTGTTTATCCTCCTACTGGGGCTAGCTACTTATCTAATGGTGCAGCACAGTGTCGCTCACATCACCCGGACACCAGTATGGTTGTTGTGGCTGGTTTTAATGACACCAGCATTTCTGTTGAGTGGATGGACGCTGGTATATGGGGCAAAACAACCTCCGCCGCCAGCGCCGCTCATCTGGTCGATATTTGTCTGCACACTGTTGTACTGGATCTTGTTTCAATGGGGGCGTCGAGTCCCCAGAGATACACAGACCGAAGCTCAAGCCCAAGCCTCAGAATCACAGCCGACTATTCAGCCTATTACAGAACCAATCGTGCGTCCCATTGAGCCAACGGAAGAAACCCAACTGCGAAATTGTTTTCCTTGGTCTGTATACTACGTTCAAAATATTGAGTATCGACCACAAGCTGTGATTTGCCGTGGTCAGTTGCGAACTAAAGCTAGCAACGCCTACCAGCAGATTAAGACTAATATTGAAGCACAATTTGGCGATCGCTTCTTGCTGATCTTTCAAGAAGGTTTCAATGGCAAACCTTTCTTTGTATTGGTTCCCAACACTCAAGCTGCTAAACAGACAAATACACCACGACGCGACCAGGAACGCTTAACTCGACCAGGATTAGCGCTTCTACTACTAGTAGCTACTTTGCTAACTACTACCTTGGTGGGAGTAGAAATTGCTGGTGTTTCTCTGCCGCCTCTCTGGGAAATTGGTTCTTTGTTCAAAGTTCTATCTAACCCAAATGTCCTATTTAAGGGATTGCCATATTCCTTAGGACTGATGACTATTTTGGGCATTCATGAACTTGGGCATTATTTGACTGCTAAATTTTACAATATTCGCTCGACGTTGCCTTACTTTATTCCCGTACCTTTCTTCTTAGGAACTTTTGGCGCATTTATTCAGATGCGTAGTCCCATTCCCAACCGCAAAGCTTTATTTGATATTAGTATTGCTGGCCCAATTGCAGGTTTTGTTGTTACTTTGCCATTACTAATATGGGGCTTGGCTAATTCTGACGTGGTTGCCATCACCGAAAAAACCCGACTTTTGAATCCTGATGGACTCAATCCTAAGTATTCAATTTTACTAGCGCTACTCTCGAAGTTAGCTTTGGGAAGTCAGTTAACCGCAAAATCAGCCCTTGACCTGCATCCAGTTGCAGTAGCAGGTTTTCTGGGACTTATTGTCACAGCATTAAATTTAATGCCTGTGGGACAACTAGATGGAGGTCACATTGTCCATGCAATGTTTGGACAACGAACTGCGATTGTAATTGGTCAAATTGCTCGCGTGTTGTTGCTATTACTTTCTTTAGTTCGGGAAGAATTTTTGGTGTGGGCAATTATCTTATTATTTATGCCATTGATTGATGAGCCTGCGCTGAATGATGTCACTGAATTGGATAATAAACGTGACATTTGGGGATTAATGGCAATGGCTTTGTTGATTATAATTGTTCTGCCGCTACCGCAGGCGATCGCTAACTTTTTGCAAATTTAAAAAGTAAAGGTATCAGCGATCGCGTTCTCAAGCCTTATCGTTTTGCTAATTCTGGAGTCCGCCCCTTTAAGCCAATCATCAACTTCAGCATAAACACCTTTAACATAGGTACTCGCTGCAAAAACCATAAACCCAGACGACGAACCACCACCACAGGTAAGAAATTATTAGAAAACATCCGATCTAACAAATCGGTGAAACCTAAAATTGTTAGATTTTCGAGCTTGCGCCAGCGTTCATAACCTTTAAGAATTTGAATATCGCCAATATCTTTACCCGCTTTATGCGCTGCTTGAATTACTTGCGCCAAAGCCGCGGCATCCCGAATACCCAAATTTAAACCTTGTCCGCCGACAGGATGGCAATTGTGCGCCGCATCACCAATTAATGCCAGTCGGGGGAGAACGTAGCGATCGCTTTGCATGAGTTGTACCTGAAAAACAAAGCGATCGCCTAGTAATTCCAGTTTCCCCATCTGATCGCCATAGCGGCGGGTTAGTTCTGCCAAAAATTGCTCGTCATTTAAAGCACACAAGGCTTTTGCTTCTTCATGGGGTGCTGTCCACACAATGCGGCAACGGTTCCCCGGTAAAGGTAAAATCGCAAAAGGCCCACTAGACCAAAATCTTTCGTAAGCGGTGTTATTGTGGGGTTTTTCTGGTTTGACAAAGGCGACGATGCAAGATTGCCAATATTTCCAGCCCGAAGTTTTGATTCCAGCAGCTTGCCGAATAGGCGATCGCGATCCATCTGCTGCTACAACTAATTTGCTGCGAACTGTCTTTAGTCGATCGCCAATTTTTATCTCTATCGCGACTATATTCTGCTGGTATTGCGTATTTACCACTTCAGCCGGACACAAATAAGTCACATTGGGGCAATTTTGCACAAAATCTTGCAACGGCTGCAACAGCGCTTGGTGTTCCGCTACATAACCCAACTCTGCTGTATCTATATCATCTGTGGTAAATTCCACCACATTCGGATAATCAGCATCAGAAAGACGAACTTGGCAATACTTGGCTATTTGCGGCAACATTTTGTCCCAAACGCCAATTCCTTCATAAATTAGCGACGAAAGCTTATGAACTGCATAAGCTTGTCCCTTCGCTACCGCTGCTGATGCCACTTTCGCCTCAATCAGCAAGACACTCAAGCCAGAATCTTTTAAAGCAGAGGCTAGAGTTAACCCAATAATCCCACCGCCGACAATTACCAAATCATATTCATATCCCCGCTCATTTGGCGGTGTTAGTTGAGGGGAAATTTGCTCAAGCTGCGTTATGGCCATTGTTAAGTTAGATTACAGCGTCTTAACTCTTATTTTGACGCGATCGCGCCTCCTTGAGCAAGTTAACAATTCAAAATTTTATCCAGAACCCTAGTAGAGACGCGAATTTTCGCGTCTTTGCGAATTTTCGCGTCTCCACAAATTATTTGCTGACTCGATAGATTGGTCTAACCTGACGATAAGTATTAAGTAAGCTGAGAAATTTATTCCCATCAAAATTTATCGGGTCAACTTTTTTACCAGAACGGTCAACTAGATGGTGCGTAGTAATGCGATCGTCTGGGACTTGACTTTGAGCAATTAACCAAGCAAGAGAATTATATTGAGCTTCCGTGTAGCCGCTATGGGTTTGTTGACTGCCACTATCATAACTATCTGGCGGTGTTTCCAAAGAGACGTGATAAGCAAAATTATTCACAGAAGCTGGCAAAGTTGGATTAGTCTGCACAGTTTCCACTCCCTGAGAACCATCAAACACAGAGTTAGCTGCACCAAAAGCCCGCTTTTCTGGCGGTACTAGATAAACCACCGTTCCGTCTAACTTGATTAAAGCGTGGTAACTTGCTTGCACACTTTCATCATCATGAGCTACTTGAAAGAAATTGATGGCGCTAGAAGCTGAATAACCAGTTTCATGGATGACGATAATTGGTTGGTTGCTGAGAGGAATGCCATTAACATCTTGAGCGTACCGTTCTCCATAGTTACTTGGGTCAACTGAGACAACTTGATAATTAGGTCTGTACTGTGCAAAAGCTTGAGTAGTTACATACCTTTCTACAGGCTTGTTAGTCTTGACTGGGGACTTGATAACATTTTGAGATTTCTTCTCTGGCTCTTTCGCTGATTGAAATTGCGCTTGGGGATATTTACTGAAAGCTGTAATCTGTGGATTGGATGTCCGGGATGTTGTCGGATTATTTTGTAATTTTGTCGCTCGTCCAATTAGCAGCACTACACTTAAAGCCATGAACATCAGCGAGATTAGTAGCACCCTAGTCGCCCAGTCTTTAAACCTCATTTTTCTAATACCCGTAAAACGTAGATATAAACTTATAGCTGAACTGGCGTATCCTTCGTAGAGGCGCACTTCTGTAAACCTCTACTGCCTATGGTATCCAAACGAGAATCGCCATAATACCTTAAGGCTAGTTAAATATACGCTACTAGTATATGTTGGAATCCTAAGTAATTGTTTTAAATGCTTCCTTTGTCATGGAGCTATTTAAATGCTATCAAAACCATTGCTACTGGTTCAGGGAATAGTTGATGAATTATGTCTCTACAATTCAAGATCGCAATCTCAAATCTAATATAGTTAGCGTTTATACTCTGCTGCGTGATGTTCGCATAGCCACAGGTAATGTCCCTCTGGAGTCAAAACGTTCTTTAATCCACCCCAGTGCTGCTGGGGATCTTTTTCTTGTAACAGTTGACGCAAGGCACGCAAAGCTGCACCATCGGCGCGTTCTGGATCTAAATCTTCACCTCTAGCAATTTTGTCTGCTAATTCTAAATCTTCAGACTCTTTCAGTTCAGGTAATTTTGCTGCTAGTTCTTTAAATAGTTCTAAGTCATTTTTAAATAGCGTTTCATATTCTTTAGGATCTACCACACCCAGCCAAGGGCCAATTATCGGTGCCGCATATTTCAAGACTTTGAATAAGTTACCAATATAAGGTGCTGTTACTCTCAGCCATTTGGCAGGTTCATTTATTTCATATAAACCACCTTCTTGGGTGGGATGCCAACAGCCGGGTGCTTGGCAATAGAGTTGTAAATCTAATTTCTGTCCAGTTAGATTCTTTTGCCAAGCTTTACCACCACGGGGACGCAGGACAAAGACATTGGGACAATGAGAATCTATGGTTGCTTGTTCGCGGCGGAATGCATTAGTAAATCCCCGTTGCGTCAGTTCTAGGAGATTTTTAAATTCATCGAGAATTACTGCTTGTCCGTCAACAACTGTTTTTTCTAATTCGTCAATGCGTTCTAGCACTGCATTTTGAGTATTCCAGTTTAAGCCATATAAGAGTTCTGGCACTGATACATCTTCCATAGCTTCTGGACATTCAATTGTCCCCTTCTTTTTTTCCCAGCGTTGCGATAGTTGTTTATAGTCAAATTCGTGGGTACATGGTTGACCATTATGACCAAAACATGGAATTGTGCGTTGAATGTCTAATCCGGGAAACCTGGCAAGAGTGACTTCCATGCCATCTCGAAGCAGGACAAAGAAATTCAGCGGGTTAGGGCCTCGCACTGTTAATTTAATATAGCGATCGCTTTTAACAGCTTCCACTAATGCTAAATGTTCCTGTTCATAAGCAAATAAGACACCGTTACGCCAATGAATGCCAGTTGTAAAGCGGTGTTGACGCGCAATAAACCAAGTGGGAATACCCGCCGGAATGGTATTGAGTTGAAATTTCATCGAAATTTCATTGCACTCATTTGTTTGTTTAATTTGCTGCCATTTCTGTTCATAATTAGGCGCGTCGAGGGGCAAACGTTCCACAACCAGACTGAGATCCCGGTTTTCTTGAGTGCGGTAGGAAAGGTCAAAACGCTCCATGAGGTGCAAAAAGTGATCCCGCATTGATGGCTCTAAGTCGCGCCAAAGTTGATTCATTTCCTGACGGGTGAAAATGCCCTTGCGGTTGATTACGTCTTCGCTTTCCAGTGCTTTACTGATATATTCAGTTACCCACTGGGGCTTGAGAATAACAGTATCGTTAAGTTCTTCATTGTCTTGGAAGTAGAGAATTTCACCTAATTCATGCAGCCATCGTGCTAGCACTTCCTGACTTTCAGTTACTTGGGACTCAGCCATGATGTCCCACAATTGCTGAGGTGTGATGTATTTCTTTGACTGGGTGCGGATGGCATTGGCAGCATTTAACCAAGTAGTAGGCCAGATTTCACCCATTAAGGGTAACTTGGCGGCTGCTTCAGCAATTGCTCGCCGCAGTTCTTCAACGCCTCGACTGATTTTAGAACTAATTTTACAGTGTTCGACAATCTGGGGATATTTGCGGCGTAACTCAGCCAGAGGAAGGTCTGCATCTCGCTCATCGATGTGGGTCGCGACGAGTAAAATCAAAGATTCTGGGGCTAAGGCTTTGATAATATCCAGCCAGTAGTAGAGTTTACCTTGCTCAAATCCTAGTCGAGCATTCCAGGCGAGTAAGAACAAGGAGCGGTTGGTGAGAAAAAATTGATGGGTTGCGTGATAGATTTCCTGTCCGCCAAAGTCCCAGGTTTTCAGATGTATGCTAGTCCCTGCTTTTCTAGGATGGGTTAAATGGAGCCATTTAATTTCAATGCCGTGGGTGGTGGATTCCTGGGTGTCAAATTCTTCTCCTCGCAGTGCCCTTAATAAGGATGTTTTACCTACACCTCCTTCACCAACTACTAGCAGTTTAGAAACCCACTGCCGTAAGCTACCTTCTAACCTTTCTCGAAGATAGGTCAAAATAGCCTGTGTTCCTTGCTCAACAATTTCAGGCGGTGGCGAAGTTAATTGTGGATTGTTATCGAGGGATAGCCTTGTCAAGTTGGAGAGTTGGCTAATTTCTAGCGGCAGGCTACTCAGTTGATTGTTAAGAAGCGATAGCTTTGTCAGGTTAGAGAGTTGGCAGATTTCTAGCGGCAGGCTACTTAATTGATTGTTATACAGGGATAGCACCTTTAGGCTGGTAAGTTGGCAGATTTCTAGCGGTAGACTGCTCAGTTGATTGTCATTGAGGGATAGAACCTCCATATTGGTGAGTTGGCTGAATTCTGACGGTAGCCTGCTTATTTGATTGTTATGAAGATATAGCTTTGTCAGTTGAGAGAGTTGGCCGAATTCTAACGGCAGGCTGCTTAGTTGATTGTTATAAAGGGACAGCAGTTTCAGACTGGTGAGTTGGCAGATTTCTGGTGGCAAGCTGCTCAGTTGATTATTACGGAGGTCTAGCTCCGTCAGTTGGGTGAGTTGGCAGATTTCTGGCGGCAAGCTGCTAAGTTGATTGTTACTGAGGTCTAGCTCCGTTGCCTTTTCCTTGGCAGCTTGTTCAATAATTTGCAATAGTTCTTCGTTTGTCACCCGTAAACCTCATCAACTCTGTAGCTATATTTACCAGAATAGTGTATTGCAACTAGGAAATGGAGAGTAGGAAATGGGGAATGGAACTAGATTAATGTGTTCCATCTGTGTAGAAACGACTGTAATGTTTAAATTAGCAGGGTGCGATCGCTAACCTCGCAATAATATTCACTCATTCACGAGTATCAAAGACTCGTTAACGGAGTTCAAAGACTCATTCACAAAGCTCTGAGGTTCATCGACAAAGCTTTGAGGTTCATCGACAAAGCTCTGAGGTTCATTGACAAAGCTCTGAGGTTCATCGACAAAGCTTTGAGGTTCATTGACAAAGCTCTGAGGTTCATTGACAAAGCTCTGAGGTTCATTCACGAGTATCAAAGGTGCGTTACGCTTTCGTGCTGACACACCCGAAGACTACGATCGCTTTATAATTGCGATGTCTATGACAGGCTACGCCTACGCATCACCAACGCTACAGGCGATCGCCTTATGGCATACATTGAATATAGTTAGAGCGATCGCTTTATAATTGCGATGTTTACGACGGGCTACGCCTACGCAGTTTTAAAACAAATCCATAAGTACTTATCCCAATTCTCTTGATGAAGAGACGGTTTCGTTAATTTGAGAAGATGGTTTATTGAAGAAACTCCAGATTCTTTGAATAGCTATTATTAGAAAACCAATCACAATCACTCCTGCTACCACTGGTAAAGCTAGCGCTAGTACAGACAGTCCGATTGCAATGAGCAACTCAATGGTTGACACAACAGGATTGGTTAATCCACCTGAAACGCCAGTAGAACTTATCCGCAATATATTCGTTAATCCTTGAGTTAATCCTGCGGTTCCACCACCAGCGATTAAAGCTAAGGTCCATTGCACTAGTGGATTCATCTCTGGAGCAACAGATGCTGTGACAATTGTCCCGGCGATAAATGCCGCAGGAGTGGCTACAATATCCAGCAGATGATCCAACCAAGGAATGTAATAACCGATAATTTCCAGTAAACAAGCGACTGCAAAGACAATTACAGCTTGAGGTGTTTCCAGCCAATCAAAGTTAGTCGGCAAATCTAAATGTCCAAAAACTGAAGCCACACTCAATGCTAGCAGTGGTACAAATACTCGGAAGCCAGCTGCAGCGCTCAAACTAATCCCCAGTAATAATTCAATAAATGTATTTAGATTGAACAAAGAATTTAAATCCATAGTAGGACTCAAGTTATACTCCTGGTGTTTTTTCCATCTTTGAGCTGAACGGAGTAACAACTCTAAGTTGTGATCCCAAGATAAGAAACTTGGCGAAAATATTTCATCTGACTATGTGTAGAATTCAGTGAAACCCCACCTGCGTCAATACTGCGTAGGTTTTGCCTAAAAAATAACTCCAATGTAGGTTGCGTTTCCTTCTTCAACTCAAAATTTTCAGGACTTTGTTTGTGAGCCACCGACTTCTAGAGTGATATCATGTCCGCATAATTAGTTATGCTAACCACAGTCATTACACCCCACCCCCCGATGCTTTGGCTACGGTGTATAAACAAGTCACCAGTTTTATCCCAATACGCTTGGGATAAGCCAGAAACCCCTCATGTAGAGACGCGATTTATCGCTCATGTAGAGACGCGATTTATCGCTCATGTAGAGACGCGATTTATCGCTCATGTAGAGACGCGATTTATCGCGTCTAAAAGACTGACACGTTAGAGAGACGCAATAAATCGCCGTCTCTACAAAGAATGGACTCGTCAATTATTCCTTGACAGCTTTTGCATAATTCTGCCGTCGCCAACCTTGAGAAATCAGGTCAAAATGAGCCAATGGTGAGTTTCAGCAAAACAGACTTTATTAAAAGATGCCGAAAATATCACAATCTTGGAAAATAATAAAGTAAGTCGAGTATCACAAGACTCACTTGATTTCCTCATTTCTTCTAGGAAAATATGACTCATCCTTTCCTTGAACGCCTGCGTAGTCCAGATAGACCAGTCCTCGTCTTCGACGGGGCGATGGGAACCAACTTACAAACCCAAAACCTGACTGCTGAAGACTTCGGCGGCCCACAGTATGAAGGTTGTAACGAATACTTAGTTCACACGAAACCCGAAGCTGTCGCTAAGGTTCACCGCGACTTTCTCGCGGCTGGTGCAGATGTGATTGAAACGGATACCTTTGGCAGTACATCCCTGGTGCTGGCAGAATATGACTTAGCAGACCAAGCCTACTACCTCAGCAAGACAGCCGCAGAATTGGCGAAGCGTGTCGCTGCGGAATTTTCCACGCCAGAAAAACCCCGGTTTGTGGCAGGTTCCATCGGCCCGACAACGAAACTTCCTACCTTGGGACATATTGACTTTGACACCATGAAAGCTAATTTTGCCGAACAAGCAGAGGCGCTGTGGGATGGTGGTGTCGATTTATTTCTGGTGGAAACTTGCCAAGATGTGCTGCAAATTAAGGCGGCGCTGAATGCCATTGAAGAAGTGTTTGCCAAAAAAGGCGATCGCCGTCCGTTGATGGTGTCTGTGACAATGGAAAGCATGGGCACAATGTTGGTTGGTTCCGAAATCAGCGCTGTGCTGACAATTTTGGAACCTTACCCAATTGACATTCTCGGTTTAAACTGTGCCACAGGCCCAGACTTGATGAAACCACATATCAAGTATTTGGCAGAACATTCACCTTTCATCGTTTCCTGTATTCCTAACGCGGGTTTACCTGAGAACGTGGGCGGTCAAGCGCACTACCGCCTGACACCGTTGGAATTACGGATGTCATTGATGCATTTTGTTGAAGATTTGGGTGTCCAAGTGATCGGGGGTTGCTGTGGGACACGTCCAGAACACATTCAACAATTGGCAGAAGTAGCTAAAGGTCTGAAGCCAAAAGTTAGACAACCTAGCTTAGAACCAGCAGCAGCATCAATTTACACCACTCAGCCTTACGACCAAGATAATTCCTTCTTGATTGTTGGCGAACGTCTCAACGCCAGTGGTTCCAAGAAGTGCCGCGATTTGCTAAATGCCGAAGATTGGGATGGACTCGTTTCAATGGCGAGGGCGCAAGTCAAAGAAGGCGCACACATCCTTGATGTCAACGTCGATTATGTGGGACGTGACGGCGTGCGGGATATGCACGAATTAGTTTCGCGCATTGTCAATAATGTGACATTGCCTTTAATGCTTGACTCCACCGAATGGGAAAAGATGGAGGCGGGTTTAAAGGTTGCCGGTGGTAAGTGTTTGCTGAACTCCACCAACTACGAAGATGGGGAACCGCGCTTTTTGAAAGTGCTTGATTTAGCGAAAAAATACGGTGCTGGTGTAGTCATTGGTACTATCGATGAAGATGGGATGGCGCGGACAGCAGACAAAAAGTTTGCGATCGCACAACGCGCATACCGTCAAGCTGTAGAATATGGCATACCACCCACAGAAATATTCTTTGATACCCTCGCGTTACCAATTTCCACCGGAATTGAAGAAGACCGAGAAAATGGTAAAGCCACAATTGAATCTATCCGACGCATTCGTGAAGAATTGCCTGGATGTCATGTAATTTTGGGTGTTTCTAATATTTCCTTTGGTTTAACTCCAGCCTCGCGGATGGTGCTGAACTCGGTGTTTTTGCACGAAGCGACGACGGCGGGAATGGATGCAGCCATTGTCAGCGCTAACAAAATTTTACCGCTATCGAAAATTGACGCCCGCCATCAAGAAATCTGTCGTCAGTTGATTTATGATGAGCGGAAGTTTGAGGGTAATGTTTGCGTTTACGATCCCTTGGGAGAGCTTACCACAGCTTTTGCTGGGGTAACGACAAAACGCGATCGCTCTTTAGATGAAAGTCTCCCTATCCCAGAACGTCTCAAGCGTCACATCATCGACGGCGAACGCATTGGCTTAGAAGAACATCTGAAAAAAGCCTTAGAAGAACATCCCCCCTTAGAAATTATCAACACCTTCTTGCTAGATGGCATGAAAGTTGTCGGGGAATTATTCGGTTCTGGACAAATGCAGCTACCTTTCGTTTTGCAATCTGCGGAAACCATGAAAGCTGCGGTAGCATTTCTAGAACCGTTCATGGAAAAATCAGAATCAGGCAACAATGCCAAGGGAACCTTTATCATTGCCACAGTTAAAGGCGATGTCCACGACATTGGTAAAAACTTGGTGGATATCATCTTGTCCAACAACGGCTATAAGGTGATTAACCTGGGAATTAAGCAGCCGGTGGAAAACATCATCAACGCTTACGAACAGCACAAAGCTGACTGTATAGCCATGAGTGGATTGCTGGTAAAATCCACCGCCTTCATGAAAGAAAACTTGGAGGTATTCAACGAAAAGGGAATTAGTGTCCCCGTAATTTTAGGTGGTGCGGCGCTGACTCCTAAATTTGTGCATGAAGATTGCCAAAAAACCTACAAAGGTAAAGTTGTTTATGGCAAAGATGCCTTTTCTGACTTGCACTTCATGGATAAATTAATGCCAGCAAAGGCCACTGGTAACTGGGAAGATTTGCAGGGATTTTTGAATGAAGTGGAAACTGCTGAAGTTTCGACAAATGGCCACAAAGAACCAAAAGCGACAACTGCTGAAGAAACAGCATCTGCTGAACCCAAAGAAGTAGATACGCGGCGTTCCGATGCTGTGGCCATAGATATTGAACGTCCAACGCCGCCTTTCTGGGGAACGAAGTTATTGCAGCCTAGTGATATTCCCATCGAGGAAATATTTTGGCACTTGGATTTACAAGCTTTAATTGCTGGACAGTGGCAATTCCGCAAGCCAAAGGAACAATCCAAGGAAGAATATCAGGCTTTCTTGGCTGAGAAAGTTTACCCAGTTTTAGAAACTTGGAAACAGCGAATTATTGAAGAAAATCTGTTGCATCCCCAGGTGATTTACGGGTATTTCCCTTGTCAAGCTGAGGGAAATTCTCTACATATATATGACTCTGAGAACCAATCACAGCAGGTTACAACTTTCGAGTTTCCTAGACAAAAGTCGTTAAGGCGGCTGTGCATAGCAGATTTCTTTGCACCGAAGGAATCGGGAATTATTGATGTGTTCCCGATGCAGGCGGTGACTGTAGGGGAAATTGCCACAGAGTTTGCCCAAAAGCTGTTTGCTGCCAATCAATACACCGATTATCTGTATTTCCACGGCATGGCGGTGCAGGTAGCGGAAGCTGTAGCTGAGTGGACACACGCCAGAATTCGCCGAGAGTTAGGTTTTGCTGCTGAAGAACCCGACAATATTCGGGATATATTAGCACAACGCTATCGTGGCTCACGGTATAGTTTTGGGTATCCAGCTTGTCCAAATATTCAGGATCAGTACAAGCAACTGGAGTTATTGCAGACTGACAGAATTAACTTGTATATGGATGAAAGTGAACAACTTTATCCAGAACAGTCTACCACCGCGATTATTACCTATCACCCATTAGCCAAATACTTTAGCGCGTAGAATCCTACCCCTTCAACCCTCGCCGGAAGTGAGGCGAGGGAATAGGGAGTAGGGAAATCCGAATCAGAAAATGGGGGCAAACAACGCTCAAAAAAGGTGCGTAGGCGCAGCCCGTCGTAGACATCGCCTAAGTTATGCTTTTAAAATCCTAATTGGTATCATGCCCTTCTGTGTTCTCCGGGTTTATCCTGGAAAACAGAAGGTTAGCCTGTATTAGCCACTATCATCATTTCAGATACTAACATCGAAGATTACCAATTATGCTAGAACAAGGCACTATCAGTATTCATACTGAGAATATTTTCCCGATCATCAAGAAGTCGCTTTACTCAGATCACCAAATCTTCTTGCGGGAACTGGTATCCAACGCTGTAGACGCCATCCAAAAGCTGAAAATGGTATCTCGCGCCGGAGATTATGCTGGAGACATCGGCGAACCAGAAATTGAAATTGCCATTGACAAAGATAAGAAAACCCTATCCATCTCCGATAACGGTATCGGGATGACCGCAGAAGAAGTTAAGAAATATATCAATCAGGTTGCCTTCTCTAGTGCTGAAGAATTTATTCATAAGTATGAAGGCAAATCAGATCAACCAATAATCGGTCACTTCGGTCTTGGTTTCTACTCTTCCTTCATGGTGGCGCAAAAGGTAGAAATTGATACCCTATCCTATCAAGAAGGGGCGCAGGCGGTTCACTGGACTTGCGATGGTTCCCCAGCATTTACCCTAGAAGAATCGCCCCGGACAACTCGCGGTACTACTATTATTCTCAGCCTGCAAGGGGAAGAAGAGGAATTTCTTGAATCTGCACGAATCAAGAATCTTGTCAAGACATACTGCGACTTTTTGCCAGTCCCAATTAAACTAGATGGCGAAGTAATAAATAAGCAAAAAGCACCGTGGCGAGAGTCTCCAAGTAACCTAACTCAAGAAGATTATTTAGAGTTTTACCGCTATCTGTATCCTTTTCAAGAAGAACCACTGTTGTGGGTACATCTAAATACAGACTATCCCTTTATCATCAACGGGATTCTGTATTTCCCGAAAATGAGACCGGATGTAGATGTTACGAAAGGGCAGATCAAGCTATTTTGCAATCAAGTTTTTGTCAGCGACAACTGCGAAGAAATTATCCCGCAATTTCTGATGCCGATGCGGGGTGTGATTGATAGCACCGATATTCCCCTGAACGTATCGCGCAGTGCCTTGCAAGGCGATCGCACCGTGCGGAGAATTGGTGACTACATTGCCAAAAAAGTAGGCGATCGCCTCAAAGAACTTTTCCGCGATAATCGTGAACAATACATTAGTGCGTGGAAAGACCTCGGTACCTTTGTAAAATTCGGCGTTCTCAACGACGAAAAATTCAAAAAACAAATTGAAGATATCATCGTCTTCCGCACCACCGCCAAGCTGACAGAAAAAGTTGCTGCTGAAACTCCAGTGGTTGAAGTCCAGTCTTCAGACGGGGATGCTTGGCAAGATGTGACTCCTCCCTCACCCAGTTCTGAGAACTCAACACCCAGCGCACCTTACACGACTCTGAAAGAGTATTTAGAACGTAACAAAGAACGTCACGAAAACCGGGTTTTCTACAGCACTGATGGAGCAACTCAAGCTACATACATAGAGCTGCACAAAAATCAAGGTTTGGAAGTCCTATTTATGGACTCCTTTATCGACACTCACTTTATCAACTTTCTAGAGCGCGAATATCAGGATGTCAAGTTTACGCGAGTAGACTCCGATTTAGATAATACCCTGCTAGAACAAGACAAAGCTACGGAAATTGTCGATCCCAAGACGAACAAAACTCGGAGTGAGACGATCAAAGAGTTATTTGAGAAATCCCTCAACAAACCCAAACTCAACATCCGTACCGAAGCTTTGAAATCAGACGATCCTCAAGGGACACCACCTGCGATCGTGCTTTTACCAGAGATTCTCCGCCGCCTGCGAGAAATGAACGCCATGATGCAGCAGCAAACAGCAGAGTTTCCCGAAGACCACATTTTGCTGGTGAATACTGCTCACCCGCTGATTCAAAATCTGGCAAATATTAACCAAGGTAGTATCATTCAAGGTGACGGTCAATCGCCTACAGATCAGTTAGTCAACTTGATTTGCCAACACGTATACGATTTAGCGCTGATGTCTCAGAAAGGATTTGACGCTGAGGGAATGAAATCCTTCGTCGAGCGATCGAATGAGGTACTCACCAAGCTGACAGAACAAGCTAGTAAATAGTTCTGAGTGCTGAGTTAACAGAAGAGACGCGATTAATCGCGTCTCTACAGGAGTTAGGAGTTATTTCTCCCCCTGCTTCCTCTGTTTCCCCTGCTCCCTCATCTTCTTAGGGACTTCCAGAAAATAAATTATCCAAATTTACTCAGATAAGATTTTTCTTTCTCCCCCTGCTCCCTGCTCCCGTTCGGCTACGCTCGCGGCAAGCCTGCCCCCCTGCCTCCAAAGCGATAGGATATTTTTTTAGTTGGAAGTCCCTTACTCTCCACTTCTGTTGCCTAAGACCTAAAATGGAAAGGCTGTATTAAAATAACAATCTGGAGATACTTGCTATGTCCCGTCGCTGTGAACTAACTGGTAAGAAGGCAAATAACGCCTTTGCTGTTTCCCACTCCCACCGCCGTACTAAACGCCTTCAGCACGCTAATCTGCAAAACAAGCGTGTTTGGTGGGAAGGCGGAAATCGCTGGGTGAAATTAAAGCTATCTACCAAAGCAATCAAAACCCTACAAATTAATGGTTTAGAAGCAATGGCAAAAGAAGCTGGTATTAACCTAAATCATTACTAAGTAATCTGGATTTGATAACCCGAAACTTTTGTAGGGTGGAATATAGGTGATTCGTAGAGGCGCACAGCTAGCTGTGCGCCTCTAATGTTTATTACATCTTGAATGGCAGGCTATTTTGAATTCTGTTGGCAGCAAAAGAGAAATATAGGAATCCGTTTTGATTTGGAGAACTTACTTACGTGGTGCGCGAAGTGCGATAGGCAGGCAAGAGGCAACGGGAGAGAACACTCGTTAAGTTGTACTGAGTTTTTTCACGCAATAAAATATGAGTTTTATATGTAATTATTAAACTACGGATAAAACCTGATGTCTCTGAATAAAGATACTTATCAGTTTTGTATTTCTCATAATTGAACTTAGACTGCTCTGTACCCAAAATTAATTATGAATTAATTTTGTAATTGCAACTAACGAACGAGGCAATAGAAGGCTTGATAGTAGAGCTATAAAAGGAAATCCAGAAACGAAAAACCGCACTGGAAGCTGCAAGTAATCAAGACTCTCCACCAACCAAGACTAGTTGAGCAATTACAAAAAAACAAGGGAATACTGAAAGCAGGTAGTCTATTTTATTTATACTTTATGACAACGAACAGTTATGAAGCGTCGAACCACTTAGACCTGCAAGAGTGTCACAAACAGCTACAGCTAACGGTTCAATATCAAAAAATATTGGCGAGGATTCTGGCTAAGATTCGCGCATCTGTAAATATAGAATCCCTCTGTTCGACTTCTTGTCAAGATATTTGTCGGCAATTGAAGATTGAGCGAGTTGCAATCTACCGCTTTAACACTGACTGGAGCGGTAGTTTTATCAATCGTTTTGGCTTTGCAGAACATCCTTGGGATGCATTGACCGCCTTTGGACAGGACTTGGTGTGGCAAGATTCGCATTTGCAAGAAACTCAGGGAGGGCGATATCGCAAAAATGAGCCGTTTGCTGTGGCTGACATTTACGATGCAGAGCACGCTCGCTGTCATATTGAAGTATTAGAACAGTTTCAGATTCGGGCCTATGCGATCGCACCGATTTTTATTGGTGCAAAACTGTGGGGAATGCTGGCAGCCTATCAACACTCCGCTCCTCGGCAATGGTATCCTCATGAAGTCGAATTCTTTGCCCAAGCTGCCAGCCATCTTGGTGTGGCAATGCAGCAGGCAGAAAATTTAGAACAGACTAAACAACGCACAGCAGAACTGCAAGATGCGATCGCGCGGCAACGTGCCTTAACGGAAGTCGTAGGAAATATTCGCTCGTCTGTAAATACCAAAATTATTCTAGATACTGCCTGCCAAGAACTCTGCAAACTCCTGAAGTTAGAGCGGGCAGCAATTTACCGCTTCAATGAAGACTGGAGCGGCGAATTTGTCAGCCAATTCGGGATGGTAGAAGCACAGTGGAATAGAATCCATCCTTTTGGTAAAAATCTCGTTTGGGAAGATACCTACCTCCAAGAGACGAAAGGTGGACGCTACCGCAATAACGAAAGTTTTGTTGTCAACGACATCTATCAAGCCGGACACTCGCGTTGTCACATCGATATTTTGGAGCAATTCAAGATTCGGGCATATACCTTAGCGCCCATCTTCATCGGCCCAAAACTGTGGGGACTGATCGCAGCATATCAACACTCCGGGCCGCGCCAATGGGCAAATTACGAAGTGGAGTTTCTGGGACAGGTAGGGGCACAATTAGGAGTAGCGATTCAGCAAGCCGAGAATTTGGCTCAGTCGAAACAACAGGCTTCTGCCCTACAAGATGCGATCGCTCGGCAACGAGCATTAACTGAAGTAGTCGGTAAAATTCGCTCCTCTTTAAATATTGATTTAATCCTAAAAACTACTTGCCAAGAAGTATGTAAACTGCTGCGAGTTGAGCGGGTTGGCGTTTATCGCTTCAATGAAGACTGGAGTGGCGAATTCGTGAGTAATTTCGGCATGGTTGAGGCACAGTGGGACAGCATTAATCCCTTTGGCAAAAATCTAGTTTGGGAAGATACTCACCTCCAAGAAACCAAAGGCGGACGCTACCGCAACAACGAAAATTTTGCTGTAGAGGATATCTACCAAGCCGGACACTCGCGCTGCCACCTAGATATTTTGGAGCAGTTCAAGATTCGTGCCTATGCGTTAACCCCGATTTTTGTGGGACGAAATCTGTGGGGATTGTTGGCTGCCTATCAACATTCTGCACCGCGCCAGTGGGATAGTGTGGAAGTGGAATTTTTGGGACAGGTTGCTAGCCAACTGGGAGTAGCGCTCCAAAGTTCTCAAATGGTGACTCAAATTCAAACTCGCGCTGATGAACTGCAACAATCGGCTGAACAGCGGCGGATTTTATTTGATTTGGTTGTCAAAATTCGGGAATCCTTGGATTTGGAGACGATATTTAAGACTACAGTACTGGAAGTAAGGCGATCGCTAAATACAGATCGAGTTGGCATCTTCCGCTTTGACCCGAATGTCGGTTTTTGCAGCGGTGAATTTATTGCTGAAGATGTGTTACCCAAGTTCGATTCTGCCCTCGCCGTGAAGGTGCAAGACTATTGCTTCGGTGACCAATACGCACCGCAATATTCCCAAGGCCAAGTGCAAGTAATATCTGATGTCAACAGTGTTGGCTCCAAGGTGCCTCATCTGGATGTAATTGAGCGATTCCAAGTCAAAGCACAGATTATTGTGCCGTTGATAGAAGGTGATGAACTGTGGGGGTTGTTGTGCATTCACCAATGCACCCATACACGTCATTGGGAAGAAGCTGAATTGGAATTTGTTACCCAAGTGGCGGCTCAACTCAGTGTAGCGCTACGTCAAGCCAACTTGTTTCAACAATCCAGTTTGCTGGGTCAAACTCGTGAAGAAGCGAATCAACTCGCGCAGACACTGAATGAGCTGCGGACTGCCCAAATGCAAATTATCCATGCTGAAAAAATGGCTAGTTTGGGGCAACTGGTGGCGGGAGTTGCCCATGAAATTAATAACCCGATTAATTTCATTCATGGCAACTTGGAACACGCCCACCAATACACACAAGAATTGCTTCGCTATGTGGAGCTTTTTTGGCATCATTATCCCGATGCCGCACCAGAGATCAAAGAGTTTTTCAATAAAGCTGAAATAGAGTATTTATTCGACGACTTACCTAAATTATTCCAATCCATGCAGGTAGGCACTGAGCGTATTTGCGAAATTGTTACCTCTTTGCGGAACTTCTCGCGCCTGGATGAAGCTGACTTCAAGCCAGCAAATATTCACGAAGGCATCGACAGTACATTAATGATTTTGCAAAATCGCTTGAAGCCCTCAGCCGATAGCCTCACCATTCATGTGAGCAAAGACTATAGTATGTTACCTCTAATAGAATGCTATCCCGGTCAGTTGAATCAGGTATTTATGAATTTGCTGTCCAATGCCATTGATGCCTTAGAAGAACGAACCACGCAGCAATCTTCTGAAGCGCTGGCAAAAAACCCCAGCAAAATCCAAATTTCAACCTCCCTGCTCAATAAAGATTGGATTGTCATTCGGATAGCTGACAACGGACTCGGCATGGATGAAAAAGTCCTTTCTCGACTGTTCGATCCATTTTTTACTACCAAGGTTGTCGGTAAAGGTACAGGGCTGGGACTGTCTATCAGCTATCAGATAGTTACAGAAAAACATAATGGCAAGATATACTGCCAATCTGAACTTGGCAAAGGTACAGAGTTTGTGGTTGAGTTGCCGATTCGTCAGGTCGCAGCTAGAAGATCAGTAGCTAAAGTCCAGGTGTTAGACCAAGTATAAGCAAAGAGGCAAAGTGATGATTTTCAGCCGTACACCTGAAACATTATCACTTTTTTACTCAGCACTCACTACTGTTTTGGTCACGGTAGTATTATAATTACGAACTAGCGATCGCATCAGCGTTAGCAAGTATTCAAGCATCAAAGTCCCCAATCCCCACAATTTAAAAGAGGTAGAGGGGCAAGGTGCTGCTCTTGCAGAGGCAAAAACTCTTCTCCCTTGCTCCCTGCTTCCTGCTCCCTTGCTTCTTCCCCAGTCCCCAATCCGTATCTGGTTGCTACAGTCGGGGTGAAAAATACTAAGCTGGTAGATAGCACGTTTAAACTTTAGCGGAAATTCGGAATCGCATTCATCGGCGGTTCAAAATTCCCCATTGGCGAACTACCTGTAATTACATTATGTTTGATGCTCTATCTGACCGTTTAGAATCCGCCTGGAAAAAACTGCGGGGACAGGACAAAATTTCTCAATCCAACATTCAAGATGCATTGCGCGAAGTGCGCCGCGCCTTGTTGGAAGCAGATGTTAACCTCCAGGTAGTCAAAGATTTTATTAGCGAAGTCGAAGCCAAGGCACAGGGAGCCGAGGTGATTACCGGCGTGCGACCTGACCAACAGTTCATCAAAATTGTTCACGATGAACTGGTGCAGGTAATGGGAGAAGAGAATGTTCCCATAGCAGAAGCCCAGGAACAGCCTACCATTGTGCTAATGGCTGGGTTGCAAGGTACTGGTAAAACCACAGCTACCGCTAAGTTAGCCTTACATCTGAGAAAATTAGAGCGTAGCTGTTTGTTGGTGGCGACTGACGTATATCGCCCAGCAGCGATCGACCAGTTGCTGACGTTGGGTAAGCAAATTGACGTACCAGTATTTGAACTAGGAAGCGACGCTGATCCCGTAGAAATTGCCCGACGGGGTGTAGAACGCGCCAGAGCAGAAGGTGTAAACACAGTAATTATTGATACTGCTGGTCGCCTGCAAATTGACGAAGATATGATGGCGGAATTAGCCCGGATCAAAGCAACCGTCCAACCCCATGAAACTCTGTTGGTGGTGGACGCGATGACTGGTCAAGAGGCAGCGAATCTTACCCGCACCTTCCATGAGCAGATCGGAATTACTGGGGCAATTCTCACTAAGATGGATGGTGATAGCCGTGGTGGTGCAGCGCTGTCAGTGCGAAAGATTTCGGGAGCACCGATTAAATTTGTGGGCGTCGGCGAGAAAGTTGAGGCACTGCAACCGTTTTACCCCGATCGCATGGCATCGCGAATTCTGGGTATGGGCGATGTACTGACCCTGGTAGAAAAAGCCCAAGAAGAGTTTGACTTAGCCGATGCTGAGAAAATGCAGGAGAAAATCCTGTCAGCGAAGTTTGACTTTACTGACTTTCTCAAGCAGTTGCGGATGCTGAAGAATATGGGTTCTCTGGGAGGCTTCATCAAGATGATTCCAGGGATGAACAAGCTCTCAGACGATCAACTGAAGCAGGGAGAAACCCAGTTGAAGCGCTGTGAGGCGATGATTAACTCCATGACTCGCCAAGAACGCCATGACCCCGATTTATTAGCCAGTTCTCCCAGTCGGCGGCGGCGGATTGCTTCTGGTTCCGGCTATAGAGAGTCCGATGTCACGAAACTGGTGGGTGATTTCCAAAAAATGCGATCGCTCATGCAGCAAATGGGTCAAGGCGGCTTCCCTGGAATGCCAGGAATGTTCGGCGGTGGCGGTATGGGCAACGCCTTTGCCGGTGCTGGTAATCGTCCCCCTGCTCCAGGATGGCGAGGTTATGATGGTGTCCCAGCCACGAAAAAGAAAAAACCCAAAGATAAAAAGAAAAAAGGCTTTGGCAATCTTTAGTCATTAAGTAATGACCAATGACTAATGACAAATAGCAGCAAATGCTAGGCAGTGCTAAAATTAGCATTTCGACCTCAGAATTTATCAGCAGAGGAAACTAACCCTCAATTTCTCGGCAACAGCCAGATTTAGGTTACTTCCTCACCAATTAGTTGCTAACTAATATCTAACAACAGGAGAATGATTCTTCAACCATGATCAAACTGCGCTTGAAGCGATTCGGTAAAAAGCGGGAAGCAAGTTACCGCATCGTCGCCATTAACAACCTTGCTCGCCGCGATGGCCGTCCCCTAGAAGAGTTGGGATTCTACAACCCCAGAACCGATGAAGTGCGACTAGACGTTCCCGGTATCGTCAAGCGACTACAACAAGGCGCTCAACCCACTGACACCGTCCGTCGCATTCTAGTAAAAGCTAATGTTTTTGAGCAGGTCAGTGCAACAGCCGCATCATAATTTCGGAACAAAATTACCAACAGCTAGTCCCAACTATGTTGAACTGGTTCGGTTTTTGGTGCAGCCGTTTTTGGAATCTCCAGAGACATTAAGTGTCGATTGTGAAATTTCTCAGGCCCTCAATCGGGTTTGGGTTCGCATCGCCTTTGAAAGCACAGATAAAGGGAAAGTGTTTGGTCGAGGGGGACGCAATATCCAGGCGATTCGTACAGTAATTGCCGCAGCCGCAGCCGCAGCTGGGCAATCAACATACCTGGATATCTACGGCAGCACCACGCCGGGCCGTGAGGGTATGTCTTTTGATGAAGAGACAGAAGAGCGATCGCCACCGCCGACTAGGAGAGAACCGCGTGCAAATGATGGGCCTAAACCCATTGTTAAACCGCGCCTCCGCTAGGTTGAAACTAGAGAGCAAGTCTGAGCGGTTGTAGTAACCTCCGCTCAGAATTTTTGTAAAAATGGAAAGTCAAGAGGGCGAATAAAATTCGCGGCTACACAAACATAGACGCTTTGCGGCTTCCCGTAAGGTAGTCCGCAGAGGCTGACTAAAGAAAAATTGAGGTTTTGAAACCCACGGACGTAGGTTTTGCTTGTGTAGATGCGGTTTCTAGCCGCCCTTTTAACGTTAAGTTGACTATAGCCGATTAATTTGTTGCAAATATTTTTCCAAAAAATAAGTAATAAAAACGTAATTTCGCCGTTAACGAGAAAATATTAACCTTTGTCAAACACAGATCCTCACCAATTACGAAATCCTATGGCAGGTGCCTTAACAATTCAGCTGCCGAATGTTCCCAGTGCGATCGCTCTTGCAGGAGATGGAGAAGAAAATCTCAAAATCCTATCTCGGCAAACAGGAGCCAGTTTAGTGCTACGCGGACAGGAATTAGTGATTTCTGGTACCGAAAAGCAAATCGATCTGGCTTCTCGATTAGTGCGATCGCTTGAAGACCTCTGGATTAAAGGCAATACTATTTCCAGTGCCGATATTTTAACAGCTCGTCAAGCTATAGATAGCGATCGGCAAGGGGAACTGCAAGATTTACAGCGAGATATCCTCGCTAAAAGTCGTCGGGGTGAAGAAGTTCGTGCCAAAACCTTCCGCCAGCGTCAATATATCGACGCACTCCGTAGACGTGACCTGACTTTTGGTATTGGGCCCGCTGGAACCGGCAAAACTTATCTCGCTGTTGTTGTCGCCGTGCAAGCACTCCTTGCTAACCAGTTTGAAAAGCTGATCTTAACTCGCCCTGCCGTCGAAGCCGGTGAAAAACTTGGTTTTTTGCCTGGAGACTTGCAGCAGAAAGTTAATCCCTATCTTCGCCCACTTTACGATGCTATCTATGAATTCATCGACCCAGAAAAAATACCCAGCTTAATGGAACGCGGTGTGATTGAAGTCGCACCACTTGCCTATATGCGGGGACGCACCCTCAATAACGCCTTTGTAATTGTGGATGAAGCTCAAAATACTACACCTGCTCAGATGAAAATGGTTCTGACTCGTTTAGGTTTCCGTTCTCGGATGGTGATTACAGGCGACATGACACAAACTGATTTGCCACTTCACCAACAATCAGGTTTAGGAGTGGCTTTACAAATTTTAAAACACGTTGAAGGCATTGCCTTTTGCGAATTTTCTCAAAAGGATGTCGTGCGCCATCCTCTAGTTCAGCGTATTGTCGCTGCTTATGAACAATATGAAAAATAGTCATTAGTCATTGGTCATTAGTAAAAAACTAATAAATGACAACGGATAAATAACAAAGGACAAATAACAAATGACCACAACCTTAAAAGAATTTTTAGCAGCTTGCGAGACTTTGGGAACTTTGCGTTTAATTGTTACTAGCAGCGCTGCTGTATTAGAAGCACGAGGCAAAGTAGAAAAGTTATTTTATGCAGAATTGCCCAAAGGAAAGTATGCGAATATGCACACCGAAGGCTTTGAGTTTCACTTAAATATGGACAAAATTACTCAGGTTAAATTTGAAACAGGCGAAGCCAAGAGGGGTAATTTTACAACCTATGCCATCCGATTTTTAGATGAGAAACAAGAGCCTGCCTTAAGTCTATTTTTGCAATGGGGTAAACCAGGAGAATATGAACCAGGACAGGTGGAAGCTTGGCAGTTTCTTCGAGAACAGTATGGGGATATTTGGCAACCTTTACCAGCAGAAATTTAAGACAGCTAAACTGATAAGGGTGGTGGAAATCGGATATCTGCACTGAATTCCTCTACATTAACGCTGCGATGAATCGGTAAAACATATTCTAAATTTTCGTGGGGGCGGGGAATAATATGATAAGAAATCACTTTGCCACCCTTAACTTGCAACACCGCCTTTAATCCTGCTGTCACCGCCACATTCACCTCGCCCACAACCCCCCGGATTAACACGGTAATTCTTCCCAAATCAGTATTTTCATAACCAACAAGGGTAACACGGGCAGCTTTACACATAGCATCTCCCACTTCCACTGCTGTGGGAATGCCATAAACTTCAATCATGCCTAATGCCAATGTCATGCTGTTACCATAATTTGGGATTGTAGGTTAACTATCTTTAACTTTGTTAGCTGTTGGCGATGGTAAATTAGTGACTAAACGATATTCTGTAGGTGAATAGTTAGTAAGTTAATACACAATAGCTTAAATGCATTATAATCCCATAGATTAACAAAATTGGCGCAAATAAACTGAACAATACAAAGTACTAAAAGCTTTATGCTAAAACACTGACTACAAACTTTTAATTTTTAGAAAAACTGACTTAATTTTTAATGGTTAAATACAAAACTGCTAATGTTTGCAATAAAGGGAATTTGGAGTTTTTGCTTGCTGGTTTTTTTTCTATTGTGGGGTGGCGAAGCTCTTGCAGGAGAGTTGTCTGAACGGTTAGCAAATTTTCCCCAGTGGGAAAAATTAACTTCAGTGCAACCAGCTTCGGGTGATTTGGTTTACCCTGGATGGATGGCTGGCTCTTGGCAAGTTACGAGTACGTTGGTAGATTTAGCTGCACCTTTAGCACCAGAGATCGTAACGCCAGGGTTCGAAGGTAATCGCCAACAATTAAATCAACCTGTGAGTTTTTTAGTAAGATTTGTGAAAGAGCAACCACATATTCCTGGGTTAAAAATATTTCCTCAGATAGATTATAAATCCCCAAATTTAGTTGCAGATAGAGCGTTTAATAGCTTAAATTTGGCACGGGCTTATTTGGGGAATCAAGCAGTGTTACTAGTCAAAGTAGATCCAGATTCACCTAATCGTCAGATTACATTCTTGCGTAGCAGTCGCCAACTAGTTTCTATTGTGACTGCACGGGCAACAGAAACTACCTCTAATGGCAAGTTCATCACTACAGAACTGTTTCAACAACTGTTCAAAGGCGGTTCACGCCCCTATTTAAATTCTGTAGAATCTACCACCGCTTATCATAAACTTCCAACATCTAATCCGGCAATTGAGGCAGATCAAGTTACTGCTGTCTATCTTTCACCCCAAGATCCAGATTACTTTAAAGCTGGTTCTCGACCAGTTGCTCTCTATCGCTATCGCCTAGAATTTGTCCCCGCACAAATGCCTACTACTCCAAAAGAGTGATTTAAATCTATAGCCCTTGACTACTTTATAATACATTTGTAGTATATAAATTCCAAGTTTACGATCGCGCCCTTGGACAGTGTGCATCATGGCCAAATTTCAAGATATTGTCAATTACTTTCGCTCTGATTGGAAGCTGAGTGTTTTCAGTATTACCACATCCAGCATTTACGAAATTATTGATTTGGTTGTCCCTTATGCGATCGGGCAGATTTTAAACGTTTTGTCCGATCAACCTTTGGATAAACCACTTCAAAGTGCGATCGCAACTTTTTCAGATATCACCAATTACCCAGTTAATAAAGCTCTATCTTTGAGTGTATTACTAGGTTTGATTTTTGTTGTCACCGTAGTGAGAGCGCCGACACAGCCTTGGTTAAGCAATTGGTTTCACTGGGATATAGCTTTCAGATCGCGTCGAGATAAAACCGAAACAGCGATCGCCAAAGTTCTGACTCTGCCACTAGAATTTTATGATGAAAATAACCCTGGACGTATTGCCGGAAGAGTCGCTAGAGGTGTAGCTAACCACACTTGGGCGTATCCTGAAATTGCCGGACAGTTGATTCCTAAACTGGTTCGTGTTCTGGGAATTTTTGTGTTTATCTTGTTCATTGAGTGGCGAATTGCAATTTTATATCTAATTTCCTTTGTAATTATTCTCAGCTTCAGCTTGAAGAATTTACAGCAGTTAATTGAGTACGAAACTCGTGTGGATAAATATGGAGAGGACACCGAAAGCCGCACTTCCGAATTGATCACCAATATCAAAACGGTGAAAGCATTTGCTACAGAAGCTAGGGAACTGAAACGGCAAAAACAACGTTTAGATCGTGAACTAGCGGTGCTTAATTATCGCATCCACAAAGGTTATACGATACTGGGTACTTGGCAAAAAACTGTAATTCAGTTTTGTGTGTTTACTATCCTGGGTTTGACTTTAGCAGCAACACTAAATGGGAGAATTTCTCTTGGTCACTTTGTCATGACTTTAACTCTTTCTAGCATGGCTTATGCCGAATTAGAACCTATTAGTAGCTTGGCAGAAGTTTTTGCCCGTCGTTATTCTTCCATGCTGCGGTTCCACGAATTTCTGCAAGAGCCAATTGCATCTGATTCAGCTAGCCTTTTAGAAGAGAGCAACCAGACAGAATCACCTTATAAATTTACTGGAAAAGTTGAACTGTCACACGTCAGTTTTGGATATGATGCCAACCGTCAAGTTTTGCAAGATATTAACTTGTTGATTGAGCCATACCAAACAGTCGCATTAGTGGGACGTTCCGGTTCTGGTAAGTCTACTTTAGTGAAGTTGTTGTTGCGATATTTTGAACCTCAAGCAGGTCAAATTTTGATTGATGGTCAAGATATTCGGACTTTGGATGTGGGTAAATATAGACGGAGGCTAGCGATCGTTCACCAAGAAGTAGATGTTTTTAACGGTACTATATTGGATAATCTCACCTACGGTAGAATGAATGCCAGTTTGGAGCAGGTTCAAGAAGCCTGTAAAATTGCCAGAGTCGATGAAGTAGTGCAGCACTTACCCCAAGGTTATTACACTGTCGTGGGAGAACGAGGCGTCAGGCTATCTGGAGGACAAAGACAACGCTTGGGAATTGCGAGGGCGTTGCTAGTGGAACCAGACGTGCTGGTTTTTGACGAAGCCACCTCTAGTTTAGATTATGAGTCGGAGCGTTCAATTCAGCTAGCGATGCGATCGATTCAGGGCACTTGCACCACCATCGTCATTGCCCACCGTCTAAGCACAGTGCGGGAAGCAGATAAAATTGTGGTTCTGGAGCAAGGAAAGATTGTAGAAGTGGGTAGCCATGATGAACTATTGCGTCAAGAGGGCATTTACCGCCGCTTACACTCCCTGCAAGAAACAGGAGAACTTCTGAGTTAGGGAACATAGACATTTGGGATTTTGCATTGATCCCATAAATCAATATCCTTGATTAAATCGACCTTATTGTATTGTCAATAAGGTCGATTTTTAACTTGTCCCAACAGTATTTTGTACAAAACTAGAAATTCTCAGTCACCAGTCATAATGTATACAATATGTGATAATGGATTTCAGATAAAAATCATAGTCCACTGAACTCTGCCTGCTTAAGTAATCCAAGAAGTGAGGCTTGCAATTTGCGTATGTTAAATATATAAACTGAGTCTTTGCTATTGCCATTTTTACATGGGGATAAAAACGCTGATACATTCGCTAGGTATCTATGCAATAAGTCTTATTAATTATTTAATTAAATTATATTATCTGTGACTATAACTAAAATTACTCCTGGACAAACACTTACTTCTACACAAAAAGTTGGCTTAGATTTAGTTGCTGTTTTGGGTGGCGGACGAGATGTTGTCTTGGCGATTGATTTGACAGAAAGTGTAGGCTTGAATGATGAAGGTCGTATCCGCTTACGTCAGATCATTCAAGATAGCCTTAAGCCTGGAGATACTGTCTACATTATTCCTTTTGCTCAAGATGTAGTTTTAAATGAAGTTAAAGCGGGTGTAAATCCGTTGGGAACACCCATCTCCTTTATTAGTAATAATCAAGAAAATATTGACAAAATTTTAGCAAGAATACCTTCGCCAGATTCAAAATACTATGGTACAGATATTCAGCAAGCTGAATTTACTATTTATCAAGGTCTAGCTCAGATTAATCAAAATCGCCTGCAAGAAAACCAATCTATAAAACCACAATCAGTAGTTTGGGTTACAGATGCGCCCCTATTTACCGAACCAGGAATTACGTCGCAAATTTGGATAGAAACGCCTGCTACTAGTCCTTTTCGGATAGTAGATTCTCCAGAAAGCCAACAACGACAAGCTTGGATTAAAGATTTGCCCATTCAGAAGCGATCGCTATCAATTAAAACGCAAAATAATCAAGAGTATAAACTTACGGTAGTCGATATTGCTCCTACAGTCCAGGAATTTTGTACACCAGCGCCAGGTAATCAAGAAACTTGTTTAGTCACACCTTATTTAATTAGAAAATTATGGTTGCCTGGACTAACTTCAATATTAATCCTAATAGGTCTATTCTTAGCTGGACTAAAATTATATCGTCTCCGAAAAAAATGGGAACTTATAGTTGACTTTGAAGCAACCGCACAATTTGCATAGGTTTAGGCGGTACTGGACGCGATGTTTTGATGCGAATCCGGCGGTTAATTGTTGACCGTTATGGAGATTTAAGCAATCTCCCAATTGTGAGTTTTATTCATATTGACACAGATAAAGCCGCAACCCAAGTCACCGGTATTCGTACAGGAAGTACATATCATGGTGTTGACCTCAGCTTTAAAGAGGCAGAAAAAGTCAGCGCTACAATGTCCTCCAACGAAGTTACTATGTTTGTCGAAGGATTGGAGCGACGATCAGAATATACTCGTCATGGCCCATACGACCATATTGGCAGATGGTTTCCACCACAACTATTGCGAAATATTAAAGCAGTTGAAGAAGGTGCAAAAGGCATTAGACCTGTAGGTAGGTTAGCTTTTTTCCACAATTATCAAAAGGTTAAAACAGCAATTGAAAGCGCAGAGAGGCGCACCAGAGGACATGATTCTTTATTGCTGAAAGCTGCTTTAAGAGTTGAACCAGGACTAAGCATTTTTGTTGTCGGTTCTCTTTGTGGCGGTACAGGTAGCGGCATGTTTCTGGACATTGCTTATAGCCTCAGACAGCTTTATAGCGATCAGAGCGCCAAAATGTTTGGCTATCTAGTGATTAGTCCAGAATTGTATGGTAATGCTCCTAGCATGAGCGCTAATACTTATGCCGCTCTCAAAGAATTAAATTATTACAGCACACCAGGCACAAAATTTGAAGCATTTTATGACTTGCAAAATTTAGTTTTTATCCAAGAACAGCGTCCACCATTTGACTATACCTATTTAGTATCAAGTCAAACAGCAGGTGAGTATTCAATCTTGGTTCAAGGTAAACTATGTAATGTTATTGCCCATAAGATTGCTTTAGATTTTTCTAGTGAATTAGCACCAGCAATTAAAGGCAGTAGAGACAACTTTCTGCAACACATGATCCAATGTGATAAACACCCACGTCCCAATAGCCAACGGTATTTAACATTTGGATTGGCGGCTATCTATTTTCCCCGCGATACTATTGTACAAATTGCCTTAAATCGCGTTAGTTTAGAGCTAGTAAAATTTTGGTTAAACGGCAAAGGTCAAAGTCCAGATCCCGTAAAATTAATTGAGCAATTCCTTATTCAGTATCATTGGCACAACGATCCAGAAAATAAGGATAATTTCACTACAAAACTAGCAGAATCAGTTCAAGAGAACAACAAGAGTTTTCGTAATACTATTAGTACCTGGAGAAATAAATTAGAGCGGCAAATTTCGGAGTGTCAAAAACGCGAAAATCGCAATGATATTCGCGGACAGTTACCAAGGGAATTTAGAGAGCAATTCCGCAAAGTTCAGCCAGGTGAAACTGAAAGCACTAGAGGAATTTGGCTCACTAGGTTACTACAAATTTCTCCAAATACTACCAAGGAGCTAAAGAGTAATATTGATGATTATTTAAGTCAATTACTCACACCTACAGATTCTAATTTCTCCATTAAAAGTACCCGTGACTGGCTAGATGGTTTGCAACATGAATTGCATAACTATCAACTAAACTTGCAAGAAAAAATCACTGATCGTGGTGGAATGAAAATTTTGGAAGATTTAGAAAGAAAATGGCGAGACATTGAACAAACAATCGAGGATATTGAACAGAAACCTGGTATTCCACTTTTAAATAATAAAAATACCCAATTCCAAGATGAAGCCAAAAAATCAGTACAGGAAATCTGCAAGATTATTCAGCATAACTTTGATGTCACAGTCGTTCAAGAGTCACTAAAAATTGTTAATAACTTACAAAAGCATGTTCAAGAGAGAACAACTCAAGTTGCTGCCTTTAATAGCTTAGTAGAAGATTTACAAAGTTTTTATGAAAAGCAAGATAGGGACTTGAGACAATTAAATTTTGATGAAATGAGTGGTGAAGCAATATTTGATGGTGAAGATATTGATCGATGTTATCAAAATATTTTACCGGAAGAGGATTTACGTCGCCAGTTTGTGTTAGTAAGTTCGACAATTACAGAACAAACTGGTAGAGGACAATCTTTGGCAAGTTTTATAGATAGAGAACGTACCACTCCAGATCAGTTACACAAAGAAATTGACTTGAAAGTTGATAAATTATTTGCTTCTCGGAGTATTAATATTGTCAACTCTGTAATTAAACGTTTTATGCAAAACTACTCTTTAGCAGTACGTTCAACTCGTTTAGCACAAGTTATGCAAGAAGCTGAACCTCTCTTGCGTTTGAATTTAACTGATCCCTATTTTCGAGAAGATCCTGCCAAAAGTAGTAAATTAGTTGGTTTTAAGGATACAGATGAGTTAGAAGTCCGACAATTTAAAACTTTGCTTACACAGGATATAGGAGTGGAACCAAGTGTCTTAAAAGCAACCCAAGCCGAAGATGAAATTTTAATTGTGAATGAGTATGCTGGTTTTCCTCTCAGACTAATTAGTAGTTTATCAAGAATGAGAAACCCTTACCTACGCGAACAGCATTCTCCGACATCTTTTCTTCATAACGACTATAACGTTTCATTTCCTGATATTATTCCACCTGATGCCAGGAAAATGGAAGAACTGGAAGATGTTTTTTATCCTTGTTTAGCATTGGCTTTATTAGAAAAAAATCAGGGCAATCAACAGTTAGAATTTCAATATCACGATCCATTACGCGATAGTTATACCACTGCTTCTTTAAGTCCAGAGTGGAGTCAAGCTTTGGAGGAACTTGCTAACCGTAAGGATATGACTGAAGCTTTACAACAGCTTTTAGATGATGAGATTGCTGGAATAGAAAGACAACCGGAACTTTGGGAAAATAACTATTTAGTTAAATTGCGGCAATTTGTCAAACAAGTTGATGAATTTCCAGAAGATAGTGCCAATTATCCATACAAAGCAGCAGTAGTTGGAACTCCTACAAGTACTGATACTGTAGCTAAAGAGGGAATTATCAATCGTTTTCGGAGAAAGATGAATGAGCGATTTAAAAATTCCCAAATCCAAACCAGAGATATAGGAAATAAAAAAGCTATTGTTGGTGAGATAGTTGTTGATTTTCCTATAGAATCTACTGATAATTTAGCAAAAAGGCGCTTAGAACTGGAGCGACTAAAGCAAGATTTAGCGGACGATTTGATGAGTGAAGAAGAGTACGATCGCCAAAAACAAAAAATCTTTGCTAAATACCCAATTTAGTCTTTTTAGGAAAAAATCATACTATCAAGGTGTTTTTGATGCCACCAATCCCAGGTTATTTAATATTTATTACTCTTGTACTCGTCGTTCTCCCATCTATAGCTACGATTTTTATCCGCTTGGCTCTGTATCAACATGTATTTTTATTGGAAGAGAAGGTAAGAAGGCTAATTAATAGACAATCACCTGGACAGAAACCAAAAATCTTAGAAGAACTAGAACGAAGGTTTAGAGAAACTAGTAAAAACTTAGATCAGGTTAATACAGCAGCGTTAATCGACCAAATTTATAGCCAGGAAAAAGTTTGGGGATTTACTTGTGAACAAATCGATTACTTTTGTCGTATTCTTCCTAATTTACTCTTAGCCTTTGGTTTACTTGGTACTTTTCTAGGTATCACACTTAATGCTGAACTAAATACAAAATCTCACATATTTAAACAGTCTGCTGAAATATTTGCTAGTAGCCAGTTTCCTCAAAAATTATCAACAGCTACAGCCAATTTGACTACCATGCAAGAAAGATTTTCAGAATCTGCTATAAGTTTGGCACAAACAACCAAAGTAATTGAAACATCAGTAATAGAAGTTCAGCGATGTACTCAAGAATTGACTAATTTGGCAGGAGATATAAAAAAGGCTAATCAAACTTCAATTCAAGTTTTAGAGTTACATCAAAATAATCAAAATTCCCTTGGTGAGATTATTCCTCAACTCAAGCAAGGAGCTAGTAGTTTTTCCAAAGCGATTAACAAACTCGATAAATTAGAGCAAGGGATTGCTAGTAAAGCTAATAGTTTAACAGAGTTAATAGAAGTTGTTAAAAGCTATACAGAGCAACTTAATTTAGCAATTGAAGCTTTAGGCGATCGCTTGATTTTAAACTTATCTCAGCAGATGGGTTCTAATAACCAACAAGTTAAAGCTGCCATTACCAATTTTGAAGAATATGCTAATCAATTAGGCGTTAAATTCGATATGTCTAAATCAGATTTTATAGATGTTATCCACAAAGATAATGAAACTTTTAATAATGAATATAAAAATGTCAGCGCTCTCATCGTTAAAGGAATTATTCAGCAAACAGAAATAAATAAAAAAGGACTAGAAATGTTAATCAATAATATTCAAGAATTTAATCAAGATGTCAACAATATTAAAGATGAAATTTCTCGATTAAGGCAGGGAATGGAAAAGCAAGTAGAAAAACTCTGACTGATTACATTGACATTATTTGAAATTAAAATCTTAAATTATGGCTCGTCGATCGCAGTATAGTGGCTACAACGAAGATTTAAATATTTGGCCTGCTTTCACAGATTTAATGTCTAATGCTTTCATGATATTGCTACTATTATTATTAATAGCTACTACAAAGCATACGATATCGCAAATATCTAATCCAGGAACGCCACCAATTTTATTGATTAAAGATGAAAATTCAAGGTTTGATCCAGGTAGCGCAGTAATTCCAACAACAATGTTAGATTACATCAAAAATAAACTTGTACCTGATATAGAAAAAAACACAAAATCTTACAACATTAATACAGTTGAAATTATTGGACATACTGATGAGCAACCTATTGGCATTATTAGCAGCAATCTAGACTCTAATTTAGAGGTAGCTGCTAGTCAAGGTGGTTCAGTTAGTACACTTAAGGCAGGTTCTAATGCTGATTTAGGATTGATGCGTTCCCTTGCAGTGGTTAAAGAATTGCTGAAAATCCAGCAACAGAATAAGATGCCAGGAGTTCAATTTCGCGCTTATTCTGCGGCACAATTAATATTACCAACTGGTGAATTTGCTCCTATTCCCCAAGACAAGCGTCACCCAGAATCGAAGCGGCGACGCATTGAAATTCGTTTTACCCGCTTGGGTGAAGTGCGAGAAGTAAAGTAAATAATCCATTCACCACTGCTAGAACATTAATTCAAGAATTGAAGTCTTCCAATCAGAAAAAACTAAGATTTACTCTTATCCGCTTCTTTCTGCGCCGCCTCACTATATTTCTTATATAGTTGAGTACGAATCTTAGCTTCCTGATAACGGCTGTGGTTTTGCGGCACCGTGCCCATTAAATCTGAAGCACGTTGCCACTTAGCAGCGATCTCTAACCACTGAGTTGAGGTTGTGGCTGTTTTACCAGATGCAGAAGCAAGATTTGCAATTCGCACAGATATTGAAAATGGGTCATCAGATGGCTCAGAAAGGTTATTGTTAGCAGTACGGGATGGTGTTTGGGCTTTTTTCTCGTTAGTATTTTCTGTACTTAAAGATTTGGAAGTTTCTAGTTGCATTAGGTTTCTCAATTTATTACCTAACTGGGCATAAACAACCCAACTAAGCAACAACAATGAGCATAAACCAGCCGCTGCTAATATCTTTGTTTTAGGTTGATTTTTGTGTTTTTCTTTGTTAATAAGTACTAAAGGACGAGAGACTAGAGTTTTAGGAAAATTTGGTTTTCCTAGTTCAGCTTGAGCTTCTGTGAAATCTTTAATTAGTTGTTTGACAATATTAGGCTGAATTAATGTAATTTCCTGTGACCAAAGCAGTTGGTTTTCGCGATCGCTATCTATTTCTTTTAACCACAGTAATTGTTGTTCCCGAACAATCCTACTGTTGATATTGACTCGGCGAATGTGACGCGGGGCGATGGACTCAAGAATTTGCTGGATTTGTTCTACGAGGGGAGATTGCTCAAGTTGCTCTACCCTAGCTGCCTCGCACAGAAGTTGTAACACACCATCAGAAAAAATGGCTCTAGTTCTGACACCAGACTTGGCTAGCTTTTCGTTCAATAACTGAATAATCGCAGCAACGCTACCTTGGTGAGCTTGCCAAGCGATATCGTTTATCCTGTCTACCATCTGAAATTTAGTGATAGCTCTTCCATCCTGACTGATTAACGTACTCATTAATTTAGAGACTCTTTTCTACTGACCTTGATCTTGTCTTCGATTTTACGAGTAAAAAGATGAGTTGCCAAATAAAATCATAAATGTAGAGCCTCCCTTTTCGGTTTGGTAAGGACGCTCAATCACGCTCAGTTAATTTGACGATCCCACGCCTTGAAAGCGTAGAATTCCTGGGTTGAACTGTGCTTTTAGGGTAACGCCCATGCTGATGGACGAGCTACCTGTTTGACATAGTACATTATGATGTCTTTTAGCGATCGCCTTTGGTCAGGTTGAGGTAAGTGAATGCACTCTGCAATGGCGCACCCACCATAGGCGATCGCAAATGTATGACTAGATAGTATCAGGGTCAACGCCAAGCGATCGCAATTGTTCTTTCAACCTTTCCACCTGTGATTCTGCTTGTTTTGCTTGCTCTTGGGCTTGTTCCCTCGCCAATCTTTCCTGTTTCAGTGCCTCTGCCAACTCCTCTGGAATCAGCAACTTTTCCCCAGTGTCTTCTCGATAAAAACCAATCAGTTGCCCCTCTATTTGCAAGCGCAGCTGCAAAGGTTCACATCGACTATCTGTAATTGGCTCATACACCTCGCCTCGCAGCCGATACCCTTGCAATTGCTCCTTAATCCACTCTCCCTTGGGGTCAAATAACCAGTATTCCAGTACTCCTAACTGCTCATACAGTGTCTTCTTGAAACCCGTGTCCTGGTTTTTAGTGCCCTCTGAAGTCATTTCAAAGATTACTACAGGCACTTGTTCCTCTTCCCATATCTTGTAATTATCGCGGCCTCCAGGAGCGACATTAAAAATCACCATCACATCTGGAGCTACCCGTAACCTCGGAAAACCCTGAGCATAATAGAGAAACTGGTTACTTAAAACCGTTGCTTGCCGACTCAGCAAATATTGCCTTAATACTTCTAAAGTTGCCAGTAGAGCATATAAATGAACATAACTTTCAGCCAAAGGTTTACCATCCGAGCTTGGGTAAAAAACTTCTGTTGATTGCGAACTGGGTAAGAGGCTAGTCATAATTAGCCACCTGATTGAGAAGATGGGTGCATGATTATATTATCTTAGAGACTTCCCCTGACATTTCTAGAACTGCCGAGTCGAAGGGGGCAAAGAGGCAGGGAGCAGAGGGGCAGGGGAAGCAGGGGGAGAAGAACTAATGCCCAATACAACTCTTGGAGAGGCTGCGCCAACAGCAAAGCTCAGTACAAGTACTTAATGCCCAATGCCCCGACTTTTTACAAGTGTATTGTTCACACACCAAACAAAATAGCTGTATCGGGATACTTTTATGAGTAATTCTCGCTTTTTTTGGCTTTTTGCCAGAATGGCAATACTAATTAGCACAGCGATCGCTACATTAGAAGATATATAAATAAAAATCATTGTTGATTTTTATTAGTTCGCAGTTCACACAAAATCATGAGTGCAAGTACCATTATTTTCGACAATCCGTTACTCCAAGGCACTGGTTTACCTCCCTTTGCAGAGATTAAACCAGAACGAGTAGTACCAGCCTTCAATCAGTTGTTGGCAGAACTTGACCAGCAGCTTGCCACCTTAGAGGCCAATGTACAGCCGACTTGGAGTGGTTTAGTAGAACCCTTAGAAAAGCTGACAGAACGGCTTACCTGGAGTTGGGGGGCGGTAAATCATTTAATGGGTGTTAAAAATAGCCCGGAACTGCGCGAAGCTCATGAAATCGTACAGCCACTAGTCGTACAATTTATCAACAAGCTCGGTCAAAGCCAACCCATCTACAATGCTTTTAAAACACTTCGTAGCAGTGAGAGTTGGACAACTTTAGAATTAGCCCAACAACGCATTGTAGAAGCCGCGATTCGAGATGCAGAACTTTCTGGTGTTGGCTTAGAAGGAGAAGCAAGAGAGCGTTTCAACGCCATTCAGATGGAGTTGGCAGAACTTTCTACCAAATTCTCTAACCATGTACTTGATGCCACTAAAGCCTTTAGCTTAACCTTGACAACAAAAGCGGAAATTGACGGTTTACCACCAAGTTTAGTGAGTTTAGCCGCCCAAGTGGCTCGGGCGGCGGGAGAAGAAAAGGCTACACCAGAAAACGGCCCCTGGCGTATTACTCTAGACTTCCCCAGTTTCGGCCCTTTCATGCAACACAGCACCCGTCGGGATTTGCGTGAAAAGCTCTACAAAGCTCATATCACTCGCGCTTCTAATGGCGATTTAGATAACAACCCGTTAATTGTGCGTATTCTGGAGTTACGGCAAGAACTCGCAGATTTACTTGGCTTTAAGAGTTTTGCCGAGTTGAGCCTTGCAAGTAAAATGGCTCCTAATGTTGAGGCAGTCGAAGCACTATTAGAAGAACTGCGCCAGGCTAGTTATAATGCTGCTGTCAAAGATTTAGAAGAACTCCAAGCTTTCGCCGCATCACATGGACAAGAGTATCAGAATTTAAAACACTGGGACATCAGCTTTTGGGCAGAACGCCAACGAGAAGCAAAATTTGCCTTTACCGCTGAAGAATTGCGTCCCTATTTTCCCCTTCCCCAAGTTTTAGATGGCTTATTTGGACTTGTCAAGCGACTGTTTGGCGTTACTGTCACCCCTGCCGATGGTCAAGCCCCAGTATGGCATGAGGATGTCCGTTATTTCCAAATAGCTGATGAAACTGGTTCTCCCATTGCCTACTTCTACTTAGATCCCTATAGCCGTCCAGCAGAAAAACGCGGTGGTGCTTGGATGGATGTGTGCATCAATCGTGCCAAACTTACTGAAAATGGTGTAACTAGCATCCGCTTACCTGTGACTTATTTGATATGTAACCAAACTCCCCCAGTAGATGGCAAGCCGAGTTTGATGACTTTCTATGAAGTAGAAACTTTGTTCCACGAGTTTGGTCATGGATTGCACCACATGCTTACCAAGGTTGACTATGCTGGAGCCGCAGGCATCAATAATGTGGAATGGGATGCAGTGGAATTACCCAGTCAGTTTATGGAAAACTGGTGCTATGAGCGACCCACTTTGTTTGGCATGGCTAAACATTACGAAACTGGGGAAGCACTACCGGAGCATTATTATCAAAAGCTGCTAGCGGCGCGTAATTATATGAGTGGTACTGCGATGTTGCGGCAGATTCACTTTAGCAGTATTGATTTAGAACTACACTACCGCTATCGTTCTGGTAGCGATGAAACTCCGACAGATGTGCGGCATCGCATAGCCAAGACTACTACTGTTTTACCACCACTTCCAGAAGATTCAATGTTATGTGCTTTTGGACATATTTTTGAGGGTGGCTATGCAGCAGGCTACTACAGTTACAAATGGGCTGAGGTACTGAGTGCTGATGCTTTTGCCGCTTTTGAAGAAGCTGGGCTAGAAGATGAAGAAGCGATCAAAGCTACAGGT
This sequence comes from Nostoc sp. ChiQUE02, assembly GCF_034531305.2. Lineage (NCBI taxonomy): Bacteria > Bacillati > Cyanobacteriota > Cyanophyceae > Nostocales > Nostocaceae > Nostoc > Nostoc sp. ChiQUE02. The sequence continues at coordinate 164,121 of NZ_JAVRBN020000004.1, read as the reverse complement.
GGGCGTTATCGGGATACGGTGTTGGCACTCGGTGGTAGCAAGCATCCAATGGAGGTGTTTAAAACTTTCCGGGGTCGTGAACCGAGTACGATCGCTTTACTCAGGCACAATGGTTTAGTGAGTGCCCAGTTGTGAGCCTGAGTGCTAAGTAATTAATTGACTAATGCCCGATGCCCTGGCTGTTTTTGATGGAGTTTTACTTAGCACTACTGGGTGTTTCCAAGAGAAGCGGTTCTGTTGCAATATCATTCAAGCGGATGCTGCCTAGCAAATTCCGCCATTCTGCTTGCAGTGCCGCATCTTGAGGATTTTTTTGACGCAGTTCAGCCAGCGTCATCAGTGCCTCGTACCATATTCCCTTTTGGCCATAGAGAGCATAGCGCTTTAGGAGTTCTGGTGTTTGTAGCTCTTTAACTGTGGCTGGATTCAGTTCGACTCGTTGTATTACCCCTTCAACAAAAGTCGGGGGCGAATTCTTTTGCTTGTCACAGTTAATGGTGAAAAACCAACGGTATTGTTTGTTTACTGCTAAAGCGGGAGCAGTGGTAGGTAGAGAAACGCGGATGACTCCTGGCTTATCCGGTAGAGCGATCGCATTTTTGTAAATCTCGTTAGAGTCCCGATCTTGCAGAACAAATTCAACTGTATATGGCAAATCTTTGGTATATGGCACATAGAAAAACCAACTTGGGCGTTCTACTGTGGTTTGTGCCCAGACATTGATTACTGAGTTATCTTCCTCAGTAAAGGGTACTAAAGCAGTTAGGTCAGGTTTAGTAGGTGGACATGCAGCCAGCGTCCCCACCGGCCCGCGCTTCGCTCCACCACGAACCCGACCTCCTGGAGGGGGACCGAGTGGAATTGGAGGTTGATTAAAGGTTGTGGCTTGAGCAACTGTTGTTTTAGCATCAGAGCGATTCTGGGTTGGTTTTGCCAGTACTGGAGTTAAGCTAACTAGTAAACTTGTACAGCTAAAAGCTACTACTAAAAACAGTTTTATCGGTTGTGAATTTGCATTCATAAAAACTTTCCCTTAAAGATGTAAAGCTTGTAAATTTATCTACTGGGTATTCAAAAATTTAATAAAAAAATCTTTCTTCATTCCCCACTTCCCACCCGCACTTCTGTTTTTGAATTATAAATTGACATCAAGCCTACCATCGCTACCAGTGATAAAGCCGAAGGTACAAACGGTACCCAAGCACCCGAAATTAATAGACCGAAGCAAACTACATACAGAACACTAGAGGTAACACCGACTGTCAAGGCCAACCAGGGTAACGAAAGCCTGCGCCAAGCTAGGACTCCTCCCACCAAAGACCAGCCCCAAATCCAGACCACCTCAATCCACAGTGACCAAGCCCGCAGCAACGGTCGCCCATCCTGGACTGCACTGAGAATCTGGCTGACCATATGAGCCTGTACTAACACTCCTGGCATTTGCTCATCTAAAGGAGCGCCATAGGGCGTCGGCCAGGTGTCTGGAGAATCCCCCTTTGCCACCACACCAATCAGAACAATCCGGTCTTTGATAGCGCTGGCGTTAACCGGACTAGATAAAAATTGTGTTAGCTTCACCTGTTGGGCTATCTGTTTGGGAGAACGGTAGTTGAGTAAGATTTGACCGCCATTGGCATCAATATTTTGATAGCCGCCAGTGCGAGACTTCAAATTTGGAAAAATAGTTTTACCCAGCTGCAAATTTCCTTCAGGGGTGAACTTGGGTTGAATTCCGGAAGGGCGCAGATAGAGGGAGGCTAGTTGTACACTGAAGGCATAGGGAGCAGAACACAACGATGTCGCCTCCTGGTTCATGAACAGAAGATGTCGACGGATAACTCCATCGCGATCGTGAATAAAGTCACTGAATCCCAGGTTTCCTGAGGGAATTTCTGGTGGCGGCTTAATACCTTTGATATTTCCTGAGCTATCACTCCCCTTACATACGCCAACCAAGTTCTGAGTTTTTTGGAGACGAGTAATTAAATCTGGCTCTTTAGCGTTAAAGTCACGGTAGATATCCAAGCCGATCGCACGGGGTTGGTATTGATTTAGTTTTGCCAGGAGTTTGTTGAGAGATTTTTCGGAAATGGAAGCGCCGATCAAAGACTCACCATTCTGTCTTTGAGTCGCCAAATCATCATCATCAATTGTGATTACTAGCAAGCGCGGATCGAGTCCCTCCGCAGGGCGCGATCGCATCATCAGGTCAAAAGCTTGAATCTCTGGATTTTCCAGCAATCCCAGCAATCTCACTCCACAAACCAAGGCTGTAATTGCCAAGCTGGATAACAAAGTTGTCTGAAATTTGCGTTTGTTAGACAAAGCTAAATTTGGTACATCTTCAGTTTTTGTAGACCTTAATTCATCCCAAGTGGGTGGTATCTGGGCTGGATTTTGGCAAATTACTGGTAGCCAAGTCGCACAAGGAAATCGATCCTCAAGTCCTTGCAAGCGTTCCCGCGCTTGGCGTACTGATTGATATAAAGACTCGCCACCGGCAAAGCCTTGGAGAAAATACTTTAAAAACTCCTTCGCAACCTGGTCTGGAACAGGTTCGCGCATGACGATCATTTGAGGAATTTGCAAATCAGCCAGTTCTCGCGCCAATCCCAATCCATCACAGGAGTTGAATATAGCTAATTGCAAACCGTTTTCAATGGCTTTTTTGAGAGCATACTTTAACTCGCCAATGGTCAGACTATCAGTTTTATTCAGGTAAATTCGTCCGCTTTCTCCATTTTTGTTACTGGAACTGTGGCCGGCAAAGAAGAGAATATCCCAGTTTTTTCCCCAGAGATGGTCAGTCAATTCTTTACGCTGTGGTTCTACCAAAAAGCTCACCTCTGCGTTACTACACTGTTGCAGTAAAGCTTGATCGGCTTGGGTGTCAATCCCTTGACTATTACCCACAATTGCCAAAATGTTAACTAATTGATTGGGAGTGCGTGGCTTGTGAATGCGATCGTACGATGGTGAAGAAAGGGCGATTTCAGCCTTGGGATAGCGTTCTAACAAATCCCACAGATGCCAAGGTAATAACTGCAATTGGCTATTTTCTGTTTGTAAAATTACCCGTACTTCTTCCGTGGACGACAATCTTTCTAACCATTTTTCCCTTAAAGGGCGAAACTCTTCTGCTCGCAGCCAGGTATTAAAACGTGCCCGCAAAATATGGGAAGTGTTTTCGCAGTCTTGAATCATCGATACATTTGTCACCTGCATTTGGTCAGCATGGAGACGATAACGATTGCCTATCTGCCGATAACTAGACTGCCAATGACTATAATAGAGCGGCATTTGAGGGAATGAAGGTAGCCTCCCCGTGATTTCTGTTGCAGCCCGCTCGTGTTCTTCACCAATTTGGAGGGTGACAGCAAACCCCTGCTCAAAACTACCCTCTCCGAATTTCATCACCACTAACTTACTCATGACCGTCGCTATCTCCCTGTGCAAAACCATCCCCTGTTCTAATGTCTCATAACAAGCTCTACAAGCGTTTACAGACTTTTTTAAAGTCCCCAAAAGCCAGCTTGAATTTTTAATTTTTAATTTTTAATTAACCAATTACCACTTAATAAATTACCGACTAAGAGGGAAGATAGCTACATTTTTCAAATTCGGAAATGTTCGGTAATGCTGGTATTATCCAAGGCTACCCTAACGCTAAATTGCTCTGTGGGTTCACCACGAAACTGCAACTGAATGTAGTTGTCTGATTTTCTCGATTGAGCGTCTAGAAATACTGCTCCCGAACTATCTAGAACGGTGAGATGAACTCCTGGTGGCAAGTAGATTTGATTCCCAGTGGCGTGCAATTGCAGATGAATACTGGTTTGTTGATCCTTTTCGGGGCTGATTTCCACAATCAACATGACTGGTTGGTTGAGAATTTGAATGCCCAAATCAATCAGTTTTGCCCGTTTAGTAATTGATTCTGGTCGGTTGAGAGCATTTAGTTCCAAAGTTTCAGTACTGCGAAACGCATAATTTGGTCTGAGTTCCGGCACATTCCACAGGGATTCAATAGTCTGCCAGCCGGTCTCAAATATCCCAGCAAACCACTGACTCAAATTCACCAACGAGGTGAGTGGGGATTGACGCAGTTCCCACAGGTGGTCGATAAACGCTTCTAATGGTTGCAGTTTACTTAAAGGCAATGTTTCAGTCGCGACACTAGGAATAAAACCAAGCAGCTTCGCTTCTTGGAGCGATTCATCAAATTGAACTACTAAATAACCCACCCGTTCTTCCCAAGTTTCTGGAGGAATGGAACATATTCGCTGATGCAGATGGACAGGGCGACACTCCAGACGACCAATTGAGGGCACCTCTAAGTCAGCTACATTTCCACAAAGGCGCATAATGGGGTTCCAGCTGTCGCTAGCTTGAAGGTCAGTAGGAATATCCATCATCTGCAAATAGTCATTCACCACCCATACAGCCAGAGTATTCAGCCGGACTTGCTCTGCTTTTTCAGGATTTGGCTGCTGGTTAGCAAATTGCTGGGCAGTTATGCGAGCGGTTTGGGAAATCGGCAATGTTAAAGCGAAATCTTCTAGCTGATAGGTGGAGTTATTCATAAGTCAATCTCTAGTGATCAATGCTGCTATGTACATATCACCCGCATTCACTAAATTTATGCCACAAAATAGAGAATGATTATTAGAAAATTGGGCATCGGGCACAAGAGGCAAAGGGGCAGGGAGCAGGGGGCAGGGAGCAGGGAGAAAAGGGGAAAAAGAACCTGCTCCCTACTCCCTTGCCTCTTCCTGCTCCCTGCTTCTTCCCCATTCCCCACTCCCCAAATCACAACCAATTGCCAATCAATACATAGGCAGACCAAAAGCTTGGTGCTCTGTAGTTGGGATGTTTCAGCAGTTTTAGCTGGGCACGGTGGACTGCTTCGGCTTTGGTGATTTTGCCACTCTTGAGTTCTCGATAGAAGGCACTCACAAACATCGCTGTTGATTCATCATCAATCTGCCACAGGGAAGCTATAGTACTGCGTGCTCCGGCTCGTACAGCTGCTCCTGCTAGACCTAGTGCTGCACGACTGTCTCCTGCTGCTGTCTGGCAAGCGCTCAAAACTAATAGTTCTACTATGGTTTTACCCTGACTGCGGAAGAGAGTATCAAAATCTTTGACATTAATCTCACCGTCGTAATCCAAAATAAAAGTCTCTTCAAGGCGGGAACTAAACTGACCGTGGGTTGCCAGATGCACTATGTTGAATGAAGCTGCACCAATTTCACTCTCTAAATTCTTTTTCTTAAAATCCCCATCCAGTAAGCTAGTTGTCGAAACTCCTGCTTTGGTAATGCCGTCAAATTCAGATTTAATCGCAAGCAATGGTGCAAACTTGGGAAATCCTGGCGGGGGCTGAGTCAGTCCTGCGGTTAGTGCTCTGAGCTGCTGTCGCACCAGCGGTTTTGGGTCGAGGAGTTGGAGACCGACGCTCAGAGCGATCGCATATTTTTCTACCAAGTATTGTTTACCATTGTAGAGGGCTGCCATTGGTAAATTGCGTAACGGCCCATCCAAAACGAATACTAAAGTATCGACCCCACTTTTTTCCAATTGTGATTCAATAGGTTTGAGTAGCCAGTTGTAAACCTGTTGCGATTGGGTTTGGACGGTCTTGGTAGCAGTGGGATTGACAAGATTTTTTCGCAGTTCTACTAAAAGCTTTTCTACTTCTGTTTGGGAAATCTTGGTACTGTAGCTTTGCAGGTTTTGTTTAGGAATTTTGACAATTACTTGGAGTTCTTCAGGAAGAATAATCGGATAAAGGATGGCAGCCTTGGAATTATCTTGCTCTACCATTTTATCTAGGGCTACTTTCTGACCTTGCAGACAAGCTTCCCGGAAGAAGTCGTCCAATTCTGCTAGTTGGAGTGCTTCAATCCGCTCGCGTGCTTTCTCCAATATTTTTTCATCTGATAATTTTCCTTCTTGAGATTTTAGCAGTAACTCTACTGACTGGCGGTAGACGGGTTCCACGCTGTCCCGGAAGTTGAATTGCACATCCTGGTTCACTACGTCTTTATTGACTACTAAATCTCTGCGGAGAGACTGGAGAGTCTCCACAGCAGCATCATAGGCTGCGATCGCACCATTAATATCTTTTTTTGCCCAAAGCAATCTACCTAACTGCCATTCCAAGGCATAGGTAATTTCTGGTGCATTGCTACTTTGTGCCAAAGCTAACCCTTGCCGGGTCAGGTCTTGCGCCTCTGACCACTGTCCGGTTTCTTCGTACAAGCTACCTAAACTCTTCAAGGCATAGGCCTCTGCTCGCTTGTCCCCTAAACTGCGAGATTGCTGGATGGCTTTGGCGAGTAATACTGCTGAGTCTTTGGTGCTGAATCCTGAGTAATAACTTTGACTTGATGCTTGTAAGGTACCACTCTTGACTTTTGCCAGACTTTGTGAAAAGTTAACCTGAGCGTAAATACTAGCACGGCTGAGGGGGAGTTGGTCGAGTTGGGACTCAATCAACCCTAAAAGAGTTTGAACCTTTGCCCATTCTTGATCTTCAATGAGGAGACCCAAGAGATTCAGTTGCGCTTGGACTTTTGTTAGGGGTGAGGGAGATACTTCAACTGTTTGTTGATAATAGGCGATCGCCTGTTCCTTTTGCAGTTGTTTACGGGCATTATTCCCCAAGCTGAACAGACTAGCCCCAATATCAGCGCTTGATTGCAGGTTTCGAGCAATCATCAGACTTTCTTCTAGCGCTTGGCGTGACTTTTTCGAATCGCCCAATACCAAAAGGGCATCGCCGAGCGATCGCAAACTCACTGTCTTTTCTATAGAATCTGGTTGAGATTTTAACGTCTCACTTACCTCTTCGAGTGTTTTGACAGCCCGAGGGTAAAATCCTTGGGTGCGCCACGCCTGTGCTTGATTGATTTGCGATCGCACCACGCCACTTTTATTATCTGCTTGCTTGTAAATTTCTTCCGTCTGCTGCCAAGTTGCTAAAGCCGCTTCAGCCTGTCCCATTGCCAGTTGCAGACGACCTTGAATATCTAGTGATTGGGCAAATATTTGCAGATTTTCGTTCTTATCCTGTCCTTTGAGCAAATTTAAGCTCTCTGTAATTGCCTGCTGCGCCTGGCTCCATGCACCGAGTTGCTGGTAAGCAAGAGAAAGATTACTCAGTGTCGCTGCTAGTGTGAGGTTTTCGCCTCGCTGCTTATATTCCTCGACAGCCTTTTGCAACACTTCTACAGCTTTGGCAAAGTTGCCGGCACTGTATAAAACTTTGCCCTGTTGTAGTAGTGAGGCGGGGTCAGTGACCACATCCAGCGATGTCAGACTGTTTATTGGCAGTTGGGGTGAGGAATTGATTGAGGCAGGAACTTTTGCCAGCACCGGTGAACCGACAATGCATAGCAAAGCGATCAGGAAGTACAGAGGCAAACGTAACAAGTAAAAAGTCCAAGACTTACGCATTGAAAACCTGAAACTTCGATCCTTCCTTAAAAAGGAGGGTATATTAAGAGCCAACTTTTTAAAGGGGTTGGGGAATCTCTTCCGCATAAGTCTTAAAGTCCTGCAACGTAGGGACAATAGGCAAAGCCTGGCTCCTTTTGCCTTTTAACTTTTGCAAAATTCGTGCCAAAAATCCTAGTTGTTTTAGCCATAAGCATGACAAGGTATAGGTGATAACCAGGAAGGCACAGGATGAACTATATGTATTTGGGCTACCAGGGTAATGTTACCATTCTCATACCTTACCTATCCCTGAGCTTCCACAATCTTATTTATTGCAATTGGAAGAATATAGTGATTTTTTAGCGATCGCTGTGAAACTTGAGCAGCAAAGTATAGTTAAAAGGCGATCGCTAACCTTAATCAAAAACTCACACTGAGAGCCAGAGGCTGACAGGCATGGAGATAATTAAAAATCAACCTTCATAACAATCCCTCCAATTCTGCAAATTTACGTAAACGCGGTAGACATTGGCGTTGATAAAAACTGCTTAATGTCGGAATTGACAGCCCAAATTCCTCAGATAATTCTCTCCAGCTAACTTCCGGGGGTAGGCGTTTGAGAATCAACACCTGACAATTCACATCTGGACGCCCTTTAATGTAAGTACCGCGCAATTCCCCATCAGAATCGGTCTGTGCCCACATCTCCAAGTCTTCTAGAATCGGAGGTGCTTGGGGACTAGCCGGGAGATTATCTACAGGGTCAATCATTTCACTTGTTCCACCCGATGTAGACTGACGAATTCTCAGAGGGACTGTTGTGGCTTGTTCCCGGTTTTGGTTAAGGTAAAAGTCTTGTAGTCTCCTTTTTAGGTAAGCATTTAGCCAAGTGATGACACTGCCATAATTGGGGTCATAGATTTGACCTGTCAAACCTTCACAAACATTGCGACAGAAATACAACCAAGTTTGTTGTAGTGCATCTTGATAGTAGGGAGTACTTTCCCTCCAGAGTCTACTTGCTGTCAAGCGAATAATTTGCGTGAGCAGCTTCTGACGCTGAGGGCTTCCAGGTGGATGTCCACAGGCTTCGGTAACTAAGCAGCGTAGCTGATCATCGAATTGAACCATGACAATCTTGGCGAAGAAAGCAAGAATATCTTAGTATTGCGTATAACAACGCGCTAAAGAATTACCTTTCGTCAAGATGTTGGGGATTGGGGATTGGGGACTGGGAGGTTTGAGTCTTTGAGGTGGATGAACGAGTATTTGAAGTCAATCAATCCAGTTCAAAGGTGAATGACCGAGGCTGTAATTCTTTTTATCCCCCAATCCCTAGTTCCCTCAATATAATCCCAGCCAGGAAAATAAATTTTCCCACCAAGAATATCTCAGATTACCTACACTCAGCTTCATTTTGTTGCGAATATCTTGGATTTTCCAGTTGGTTAGTTTAGCCAGAGTTTGCGCTTCTTGTTCAAAACGCTTGGGCAAAGACCGCTTATATTCTCTACCCGCCTGACATTTGAGTTCCCCTTGGAACGGATGTTGCAAAACATAACGCCCTTGGAAAGATTCACTGTTGGCAGTTTGCTGAAATATCAAGTCTTCAGGGAATTTGTCGCGGGTGTAGCGGACATGCAATCGGGAGATGAAGACACTACTTCTAGGAAAGGGACGACGAAAGCTGGGGCGTACTGGTACATCATTTGCAGAATTATCATCTAGCCAAAATACGCCTGCTTGCTTGAGTTCCTCTGAAGTCAGGGGTTCAGCAGAACAGGGATCGCAACTACCCATATCCCAAGCGTATTCCAAAAAACCAACTTTCTTGTTTTCTTTGGTGTAGATAGTTTGAAACATGGATTTGTAGAATTCACCAAATTCATCTTTGACAAATATGGGAATGTTCGTGTCGGAGGGAATTTTCACCGTCCGGTAGTTAGTGATTTCTGCCTGTCCTTGGGGCGAGAGGATGTAAACAATCAAATCCTGCTCTGTCGTAGCATTGATCATGCCCAAACGAATTGGCAGCATGAATTTGGGTGACTGGTAGGAAATTTGTAGCGGACGGAGGAATTGATAGCCAGATTGCTCGAATTTATCCAAGTTAACTTTGGCAACAAAGAATTTCATTGAGGAGCGAATATAAGGCTGAAGTAATTGTTTCGCACCTCTGGGGATTTTGTAACCATTACGTTTGAGCCAAGTTTCCAATCCGCCAGATTCTTTAGCGCTGAGGATCACAATGTCGTATTCGCCGACGTTGAAACGTGCTTCGACTGTCACACCTAAACTAGCATCACTGCCTCTCTTACGCGCTGACTGATTGCTTGCTGCTGGCGCTGGTAGTGCATCCATCTCAGCACTATTATTTATTGCGAGACAAGGATCGGGGTCAAAATACTCAACCAGTCGCGGCGCACTAAAAGCATCTAGGCGCTCGATAATCTTGGGTTCAGTGACGCGAACTTGTTCTTTTTGCAGCACCGTTGGCACTGGTACTACCATTGCAAAATCTTTGACTTCGCCTTGAAAATCGTTTGCCATTGTTAGGACGGTGCGATTGCCATCCCGCGCGATCGCAACCTGAGAAGCTTTGTTATACAGTTTTGTATCAGCTTTGGCTACATAAAATCCACAAAATGCCCAAGCTGCTGGTGCAAAGCACAAAACAGCTACAATTACTAACAATAATGGCGTTAAAAGTCGAAAAAATCTCATTTTATACCTCTACTTTATTAATTGCTAAGTGCTTAATTAGGAGTGCTGAGTAAGAAATTCTTCCCCTGCTTCCCCTGCTCCCTCATCTCCCTCTCGCCAAGCAAACCTTGGGGCTAACCAGAGAATATCTAGCAAGATGCTCAACGGCGCAAGGGCAAACAGTGCCCAAAAAACTGCTGTGGAAACAAAGAAATAATTTCGCAGGATAAAAGTTAATCCGGCGATGCAAACTGCCCAAACTACACGCCCAATTCGGGAATTGGGAATCGATCGCGGATCTGTAATCATAAATAGGGCGAACAGCAACAAAGACCCGCTCATCAATCGATGCCAGTAAACATCCCAAGTCCAACCCAGCCAGAAATTGCGAATCGCCTCTAGCAAAGAGTAGGAACCCAAAAAAGCTGCTGTAGTGTCCCAGCGACCAACGCGCTGCAAAATCATGCCGCCAGTGCCGAGAAATAATAGCCCATACCACCACTCTTCACCCCATTGTCCCGGTGAAACCCAAGCATCAGGGGTCAGAATCAAGGCAGATATGATGCCAAAATTGGCGGGATTGAAGAAATGCTTATCGCCAACTTGGAAGATAAACTTGCTGGCGATCGCAATTGCCGCAGCTATTGCCATTGTCGTCCAGTGGTCAGCCCGCAATAGTAAACTGAGTCCCAGTGAGGTAATTAAAGCACTACGAAGATTCGGCATTTGTTTTTTGTCATTTGTCATTTGTCCTTTGTTGTTTGCTAATGACCAATGACTAATGACTAATGACAATATCCATTGAGTTGCAAGACAAGTGGCGATCGCTACCCCAATTAACTCTGGCCGCAGCGTCCAATCTCGCGTACCGATTCCCAAGACTAGGAATAAGCCGAGAAATAGAATCTGATAATCTCGTATATCTGTGAGCAGCATTAATCTTTAAATTCCGGGATTACCCGTAGATTTTTCATCAATTTAGACGAGTGCTAGCTCAAATGGTATTGCTGTTACAGATTTTGTTACAAAGACTGACAAAACAGATGTAGATTACCATTTAAGGAAATATGCTTTATTGCCAGAAGTAACGTCGAATAGCCCGTCGCAGACATCGCAGTTTCCTAAGCAACACCCACAAAAAGTTGTCAGCAGCAGATAACGCAAAATGCAACTAGCTCCCCTGTTCCCAATTTTCTACCGCATTCTCCAACCAAGTTTTCCCAACTGCCTTTGGGGTGGAAATCCCCATGCTAAAGCGATCGCACTCACATTCGATGATGGGCCGCATCCTCAATACACACCCGAAGTCTTGGCAGTGTTAGATCGTTACAAAATTACAGCTAGTTTTTTTTGGTTGGGTGTTTGCGTCAACCGTTCACCAGCCATTGCGAAAGCCGTTAGCGATCGCGGACACTGGATCGGATTGCATGGCTACGATCATCGCTCTTTTCCCATGCTTTCCCCAAATGACCTGAAGGACAGTTTAGAAAAAACCCAAGCTGCCATTTACAATGCCTGCAATCTGCAACCTGAACAAGTGCAAGATGTCCGTCCTCCCAATGGTTTATTTACACCTGCTACTTTAAAAATGTTTTTTCAGTGGAATTACCGCCCAGTTATGTGGAGCGTTGTACCAGAAGACTGGGTACGACCAGGCGTAACCACCGTGGTACAGCGAATTATGCAGCAGGTCAAAAATGGTTCGCTAATTGTTTTACATGATGGTGCTTGTGGTGGACAAGATGTTGCTGCCACAATTCAAATTCTCATTCCACAACTGCTACAACAAGGATATAAGTTTGTGACCGTTGATACTCTATGGCAGCAAGCTAAGGCTAACCATTAACTATTACAGATTTAAGGATAGGAGTATCAGCCTTTGGTGGCTGATATTCCAGTGGCTTATGCTAGTTCCTAGAGTTGATGTGTGGCGAGAAAAGCTTCGACTTCAGCAGCAGTGGGTTGAGAAGCGATCGCACCTGCTTTAATGGTAGTCAGCGCCCCAACAGCGCTGGCATAGGTGACAATGCGTTTTGCTGTTTCTGCATCCCGCAAGCTGTGAATACCATACTGACTCAATTGGTGGATGAATCCTGCCAAAAAGCTATCCCCTGCACCAGTTGTATCAACTACAGGGATGGAAAAGGAAGGTAATTTGCCTTCGTTCTCACCTAGACAATAGGCGCAACCGTTTTCCCCATCTGTCACCAGTACCCCCTCAATTGAAGCTAGACGGTAAGTGATGGCTCCAGGATCTGCGGTTTCAAATAGCCATTCAGCTTCTTCTTTGGAGAGTTTGAGGAAATCGACTCGCTTAAATAATTCTGGAATTTTTTGATGAGCGATGTTTGGCTCATCCCAAAATACAGGACGCCAGTTGACATCCAGCACAATCTTCAAGTCGTAATGTTCTGCTAACTCTAGAGCGCGGTGAATTGCCTCTTCACTTTCAGGATAGGCTAATTCCAAAGTACCCAAAACCAGAAAATCTGCCTCTTGAAACAGCGAATTTGGCAATTGTTTAGCTTGCAGGTGAGTATCGGCAAATTCCGAACTATCATACTGACCAAATCCGGCGAAAGTGCGATCGCCGGACAGATCCCGTGTAACATAAACTTGCCGCGTTGGTGCTGTGGGATGGCGTTGTACCCCCGTCGTCTCTACACCTATATCTTGTAATAGCTTGACCAGTGCATTCCCTGGTTCATCTTCACCAACGGCTCCGATAAATCCCGCTGGTGTCCCCAGCTTAACTAAAGCACAGGCTACATTCGCTGGTGCCCCTCCTGGGTAGGGAGTCCAAGATTTCACTTCTTCCAGCTTTAGCCCCAATTGATCGGCTAAACAATCAAACAAAATTTCACCAAGGCACAAAACACGGGGATTGCTCATTTCATTTTCAATTTTAGATTTCGATTTGGGATTAGGAATTTACAGTATAAAATCTACAATAATTGTTGCTAATCTGTCGCCAGTCCTTCATAGAATTAAATAGCAATTTTTACTACTGCTATAACATAATATATGCTTCTAATCGGCGCTCATTATAGCTCAGTGCTTAGACGTTATATTTGCTATAATTGGCTATATTTATTACTTTAAATATTGCGTGGATTAGATTTATGCCAACTTGAAATCCAAAGAAAATATTGACAATCGTATTACTGCTAAAACTTGAAACCCCTACCAACAAAAGAATCTTCTAGAATTAGAGAGAGCGATTAAGTACATATACCAAGGGAGGATAGAAATAGTCATGGCTGGTGGCAAGTCTGAGACCCCCGTTAGTCTGTCAGACAGAGAACTGCAAATTATCGACTTAGTGGCCGCTGGCTTAACTAACCAAGAGATTGCAGGAAAACTGGAGATTAGCAAGCGTACAGTTGATAACCATATCAGTAATATTCTCACCAAGACTGAGACAGAAAATCGAGTAGCCCTTGTCCGCTGGGCTTTACAGTGGGGCAAAGTCTGTTTGAATGATGTTAATTGCTGTACTCTGCCTAACCAGATCGAATAAACAATTTACTAGTACCAACGTAATTGCTCTGATCTGTTATGGTGACAAGCCAATTTTGAGGTTTACTGATTTTCCCCTCCTCACGCCTTTGTTTTCAGTGTGAACACTCTACCAAAAGTTCCGAGTCCTTCACTCAGCTGGAGTTTATGTTAGTGGAGCCAGCTGGCCCTCGGACTCGGAAACTATAAAGATCAGAATTCCTTTCCAAATTCAGCAGAACAGATGTTAGGACTTAGGCATTAGTAACGAAAAATTAAGGGTTTGGGCAGGGCATTAGGACTGGGGACTGGAGACTGGGGAAAATAATTTGCAATACCAATGCCCCATGCCCAAACTCAACAATAATCCACAAAAATTAGCAACAATTCAGTGGTGCAAGCGTTACATTTGAAAGAAATCTATATTGCCCCATCGGCTTTGGGAGCAGTGTTCCAATGAATACTTCCGCTTCTTTTCAGGGTAGCTGGTCTCCCTTTGAGTTTTTGAACTTTGATTTTACGACACCCGTATCTGAGAAAGTTCCTAGTCTTGAAGACCAATTGTCAGACTTTCCGCAACCCACACAAGATGCCGACTTACTCAGACAGCTATCGTTTATTCCAGGGTTGAAAGAAATTTTGATGGTGCGGCAGGTTCACGCTCTAGAACACGCTACTGTTTGGGTTCTTAGCGAATCAAAAAGTGCCTATTCTGCCACAAGAGAATCCACTAACGTTCAACTAGATAATGAACTATTAGGCGGTTTGTCTACTGAGCAGGGATTCTACCTGTATGGGGAGGTAAATATTAGTGATTTGCGGCGTGCAGTCACACTTGCTCGACATCGCCTCACTAGTGGAGAATGGGATTTGGCTGTACATCCCCGTTGTGGCACAAATTTATCAGTAGCAATGCTCTTAACAGCTGGACTAGCTGTGGGTGTGCATCTGTTGCTACCATTTCGACCAATCGAGCAACTTATAGGTTTGGGGTTAGCGGCGACGACAGCGGCTGAACTCGCACCTGATTTAGGCTCTATGGCACAGCGTTACCTAACAACGGCCATTCCTTTTAACCTAGCAATTGAAAATATTACCCGTAGACGAGACGTTTGGGGGCGGGAGGCACATTTTGTTAAAGTGGGCTGGCAAGAATAAAGAGACTTCGGGGGATGGGGGGAAACATTCAAAATTCAAAATTACTACCCTACTCCCCATTCCCTACTCTCCACTCCCCTAAGAAAATTATGAGAAAACTTTACTTCTTACTCCCTGGCACAGATGGCAAATTTGCCTGTGGTGGTCTTTGGGCTGAATTAAAAGCACTGAATCTGGTTCAGAATTTCTGTAGTGCTGATGTTGTAACCTATCGTCAACGGGAAACAGGTAAGCTTTTCATTGATGATTTACTAAAAGAGAAAAATTTAAATGATGTAATTTTTGTCATCAGTTGGGGATTTGATATAGCTCAACTCGTGGCTAAACTTAAGCAATACAATGTCGTTTACCATGCACATAGCGCAGGTTATCCATTTAGGCTACCTGCGAGTATTCCAATCGTTACTGTTAGCCGCTATACAATGGGTTACTGGGGAGAAAAATCACCCAATTCTCTCATTTATTATTTGCCCAATCAAATTTCTGATGAGTTTCAAAATTTAGGTCTGGAACGGGATATTGATGTTTTAGTTCAAGCTCGGAAATCTTCTGAGTATTTAATTAAAGAATTGATTCCGGCGTTGCAAAAACGTTGTAAAGTATTGGTTGTTGATTCATACATAGAAGATTTACCTGGACTATTCAACCGAGCTAAGGTTTACCTGTATGATTCTGCTGAGTACTGGACACAACAGCGTGTTAGTGAAGGATTTGGTCTGCAACCAATGGAAGCTATTGCCTGTGGTTGTCAAGTATTTTCTAGTGTCAATGGTGGGCTGGCTGATTACTTAGATCCTGGATTTAATTGCTATAAAATTGCTGGATATTCCCAAGAATATGATGTTCAACGTATTCTGAAAGTAGTTGAATCTTCAGTAGTTTTTAGTCTCTCTGAAGAACTTTTGGTTGAACATCGGACTGAAAATATTATTAAGCGTTTTCAAGTTATTCTGGATGAGTTAAACGAGTTTTTTGACCACAAGATACAGCAGCCATCTAATATTAAAAGCTTGACGAAAATGCGTGTGGCAAAATTACTTGCTCAGAGGATATATGGTAAGCTGAGGAAGAAATATTTTAAGGTTTAAATAAGTAGGTAGGTGGGAATAATTAATTAGATATAGCAATCGGATTTGATTTATGAAAAAATCTAAGTATGTGTAGGGTGTGTTACGGTTTCCGTAACGCACCATCCGAAGATTTTGGTGCGTTAGCCTACGGCATAACACACCCTACGTGTATTTCAAAAATCAAATACTAGTCCTATAGACGTAATTAATTATAAGATAAAAATTTGTTTCGCAGTGAGCGATTAATAGCTCTAGATAAGGTTTTCAATTGCTAGAGACGCTTACTAAAAGCCAATTTAATTAATTTTATATTGCGTAACATAATTTGATTTATTCTTGCTTACTTAAAAGAATCGCTCCAGATGCAGAGAATACAACGAGAAGAGAGGAAATTGAATGAGTCGGCGGTTATTAGTTACTGGGGGTGCGGGGTTTATTGGAGCGAATTTTGTGCATTATTGGTGTCAGGTTTATCCAGATGACCGTGTAGTGGTCTTAGATGCTCTTACCTATGCGGGAAATCGTCTGAATTTGGCACTGGTTGAGGAAAGAAAGAATTTTCGGTTTGTGCAGGGGGATATTTGCGATCGCACCATTGTAGATCAGTTATTATCAACAGAAAATATTGATACAATCGCCCATTTTGCTGCTGAATCTCATGTCGATCGTTCGATTCTTGGGCCGGCTGCTTTTGTGCAAACTAATGTGGTAGGAACTTTCACCCTACTTGAAGCTTTTCGACAATATTGGGAGGCAAAAGCAAAGCCATCTGATTATCGTTTCCTCCACGTTTCTACAGATGAAGTCTACGGTAGTTTAGGCGCAGATGATCCAGCTTTTTGTGAAACTACACCCTACGCTCCTAATAGTCCCTATTCAGCTTCAAAAGCGGGTAGCGATCATTTAGTGCGTGCTTATTATCATACTTATCAAATTCCAACTATTATCACAAATTGCTCTAATAATTACGGTCCTTATCAGTTTCCCGAAAAGCTAATTCCTCTGATGTGCATCAACACTTTAATAGGTAAACCATTACCTGTTTATGGTGATGGCAAAAATGTGCGCGATTGGCTTTATGTGCGGGATCATTGTCGTGCTTTAGATGTGGTAATCAATCACGGTAAACCAGGAGAAACATACAATATTGGTGGGAACAATGAGGTGGAAAATTTAAACCTGGTGCAACTTTTGTGTCAGATGATGGATGAATTAGCACCTGATTTACCAGTGCGTCCGGCAAAGCAGTTGATTACTTTTGTCAAGGATAGACAGGGACACGATCGGAGATATGCAATTAATGCAAACAAGATTAAAACTCAGCTTGGTTGGACACCTTCAGTAACAATTGCTGAGGGTTTACGTTTAACAGTTGAATGGTATCTGAATCATCGTGATTGGTGGGAACCTCTGCTGTCTGCGGAATATCAAGCTTACTATGGCAAAAATTATCTGTAACGTTGTCTTTTCCGTATTCCTGAAATATCTGGCTCAAATAATCGTCGATTTCTTCTGGGTGCTAGTGGAAGTACTCTTCTTCAAATTCATCGAGTGTTTTAAATTTTCTCACGGCTTAGGTACTCCTTCCAGTAAGCTTTTGTGCCCTCAATGTCTTGAAACTGTATGCTTTTGTCGCCTCCACAATTCGCACCCATTTTTTAAAAAACCCCAAAGTTGAAATCTTCAACTGCTTTGAATCAATTATCTGGCTCTCACAGTTTCTCTAGATAATGACTATCCTTAAATAGTAAGGGAATCAGAGTAAATTGCCAGCAGGTGTCAAATGCTGCAACCAGAACAGATATTACAAGACCGTTATCAAATTCAACGCCAACTCGGCAACAATGGAATTCGCCAAACTTGGCAAGCATTGGATTTACAAGCCTCTGATGGCGAAAATTCGACCGTTGTGGTCAAACTTTTAGCCTTTGGCGGTACTGTACAGTGGGATGATTTGAAACTTTTTGAGAGGGAAGCACAAATTCTCAAACAGCTAAATCATCCCCGAATTCCCCAGTATATTGATTATTTTTGTATCGACGATCGCACACTCTGGTTTGCCTTAATACAAGAATATATCCCTGGTGAATCACTCAAGGAGAAACTTGCTGTTGGCAAAAGGTTTACTGAAAAGCGAGCTAGAAAAATTGCTGTTGAGGTTTTAAATATTCTCACGTATCTACATGAGTTGAATCCAGGGGTGTTGCATAGAGATATTAAACCGAGTAATTTAATTTGGGGCGAAGATAATCGGATTTATTTAGTTGATTTTGGTGCAGTTCAGGATAAAGCGGCAAAAGAAGGCGTTACTTTTACTGTTGTGGGTACTTATGGTTATGCCCCAATGGAACAATTTGGTGGTCGGGCGGTTGCAGCATCAGACCTCTATGCATTGGGAGCGACTTTAATTCATTTGCTTACTGGAACTTCCCCTTCAGATTTACCCCAGCAGGATTTGCGACTGCAATTTACAGACCGAGTTAACCTCAGTCCCAGTTTTGTCAGTTGGCTACAAAAGTTGATAGAACCTGCTCCAGAACAAAGATTTACTAATGCCCGCGAAGCGCTAAGTACTCTCAAATCTGGTTTGGCTGTCAAATCTGCAAATAAGAATCAACTTTTGCCGCTAAAAGAAATAATCAACAATTCTGGATGTGGGATAAATAATTACAATGAAACAGTCCCAGAGGAAATTCTCGGTTGGAATTGGGGCGCATTTTTGATGCCTTGGCTGTGGATGTGGCCGAATCAAGTCTGGTATGGACTGTTCTGTTTTATACCCCACGGTTGGTGGCTAATGGCGATCGCTCTTGGCGCTAAAGGGAATGAATGGGCCTGGAAAAGTAGACCGTGGCGCAGTATTGAACAATTCAAAGCACATCAAAGAGGCTGGGCGATCGTTGGTATTCTAATTGGAGCGCCTATTAGTATTATGTTGTGGGTTCGAGCGATCGTTTTACTCAAATCTGCATTTTAACTAGGAGCGCACATCTGTGCGCCCCTACTCTATTCTTAACTACTAACTTGCGATTCAACTACACCCACGGGACAAGATACGTTTGTCCCTCCTAAACCACAATACCCGTTGGGATTTTTAGCCAGGTATTGCTGATGGTAAGCTTCAGCATAGTAGAACTCAGGTGCATCCAAGATTTCGGTGGTTATTTTACCATAACCTGCACCGTTGAGGGCTTGCTGATAAGCTTCCCGCGATGCTTCTGCTAGCTGCTTTTGACTTTCAGAATATACATAAATTCCCGAACGGTATTGAGTGCCAGTATCATTACCTTGGCGCATTCCTTGGGTAGGATTGTGGCTTTCCCAAAAGACTTTGAGCAGCTCAGAATAACTAATTACTTTGGGATCAAAGACAACCAACACCACTTCATTGTGACCGGTGCGTCCACTACATACCTCTTCATAAGTGGGGTTGGGTGTCAACCCAGCAGCGTAACCCACTGCGGTGGTGTAAACTCCTTTAAGTTGCCAGAATTTGCGTTCTGCACCCCAAAAACAGCCCAAGCCAAAAATTGCCTTCTCTAATCCATCGGGATAAGGAGGTTTTAAGGGATTCTTGTTGACATAATGACCTGCGGGTACTGACATAGATTGTGCCCTTCCTGACAAAGCTTCCTCAGGTGTGGGCATAACTGCTTTTTTGCCAAATCCGAATAGTGCCATTGATTTTGACTCTGATATATATCTTTACCTTATTTACTATTGTAAAGATTCTAGCGATCGCTTGGGGTTTTCTCAGAGTCCTACCTAGACTGTGTTGACCTTGTGGCGCTAGTTCATGCTATTCATCGTTATGAATACTTTTCAAGGGTAAATAGTCGTCAAAAGTACTCATGGATAAAATACCGAAAATTGACCGCCAAAGGGAGCATCAAGCGAACGAACGGACATTTCTGGCTTGGCTACGCACTTCTATTGCATTGATTGGGTTTGGTTTTGCTATTGCCCGATTTGGTATATTTCTGCGCCAGTTGAATATTGCTATTACTCAACAAGAACCTCCGGTACATCAACTATCCAACTCGGAAAATTTGGGTGTTGCTTTGGTAATTTTTGGAATTTCGACTATTGCCTTAGCTGCATGGCGATACAATCAAGTTTTCTGGCAAATTGAACGAGCAGATTATAAACCAAATAGGTTAATGGTTTGGATAATGACCGGAGTAGTAATGATTTTAGGAATTTTCAGTATTCCTTTGCTTCTATGGCGTGATAAAGTCCCTTCTCATTCTCCTGTTCCAATTCAACCACAGTCCCGAAAGCAAATATCAACCCCAAAATCCGATGCAAAAAAGGGGACAATTACTACTTTATACAAACAAATATTTTACAAGATCCCCGACTTCTTTAAGAAGTCGGGGATCTAAGTTTCTTACAGCCCGAAGAGGCTCAATCTGCATACCGTGATTCACTCATAACCAATCGCATGGAATGCTTATATGCTAGAGTTTACATTTTTCAACGCGGCCAAGTATGTAGGATAAAGTTTCACGGTTTCTCAGAAGTAACCTAACAGCAAAAGTGGCACCGAATTGAGTTGAAGTGCGTATTATATCGGGAGGTGTAAACTTTGGGTAATGTCCTTTAGTATTATCATTTCCAATAAAAGTAATTGTAAAGCCTCCATCATCAGTGTTTTTCTGCCATTCTACCTTTTCGGCAAAACGAAGGAAAGCTTTATTGTCGTATTCTCCCGGTATATTTCCTGTCTCTTTGTACAATGGTATTTGAATGGTGAAGCCGAATTTTCTTTTACTTTTATCTACCCATAATGAGTCAATTTTGTTGAGGTCTTCGCAAGAAATATTATTGACGACTTTCGTCAATAATTCTCCTTTCTTATCATTGTCCACCTCAAGCATCAATTCTGTAGCTTTATCTCCTATCTCAGCAATATAGAAGATGAGTTTTGTTGTTTGCAGGTCAGCTTCCCTCCATTTAGAATCTGTCAAATATTTACTGAGTTCATCAAAATAGTGTTCCTTTAAAGATTCCTTAACTTCTTGCTCATCTTGTTCGATTATTTTCAAGATATTGTCTTGTTTGGTTGATCTTATAGATTCTGCTAAAGTTATAAATTCTTGATGAAGTGCTTCTACATTTTTGCTAGATAACAATCTAGGTTCAATTTTGCCGTTAAATGGTGGGCTGACTTTTTTAATTGTATTATTTTCTTCAATTGTATTGTTTTCTTTAAGAGTTTTCAAAGCAGTGAAAGCTTCCTTGTAAGCATTAGCTGCATCAGCATTTTGCTTCTGCTCCGTAAATAAATTGGCTTGAGTTTTAAAGTAGAGTATACGAATTTGTAAAGCTACTTGAGAATCATCTTTATAGTTTATTTTTATTTTTTCAAGATAATCTTTAGCTTTTCTTAAGTCATTTGTAATTTCCTCTGAGTTTTTCTTTCCAATATTTAAATAGGCATAAGATATTCCCAATTTGAGAATAGTTTGTCTCAGATAATGATCTTTGATTTTTGCTGATTGACCTGCTTGTGAAAATAGCTCTTCAGTGACCATTGGGTTGAAACCCTGATCTGCAATTTGTCCAGCTAGTTTAACTAGCTCTTGAGCTGCTGTAAAATATTCTTGTGTTTTTGACGATTCTTCTTTTAATTTTTCATATTGTGTATTAGCATTGTCAAGTTCTTGTCGGGTTTTATCCAAATTTTCCTTGTTTTCGTTAACCTTAAATTTAAGCTGATCATTTTGTGTTGTTAGTTTTTTTTGATCTTCTCTTAATGAATAAATTTCGTTTTGTTTACTCTTTGATGCTTTGGACAATTCTAAGTTTTGTTCATTTATCAAATCTAAAGTGTCTTGTTTTCTCTGTAACTCCCTCTGAATTTGTTGATTTACTTTTTTGGCTTCTGTAGCTTGTTTATTTAAAATGTAAACCTGTGTTTCAAAGTCGTTTTTCTTAGCTAATAATTTTTTTTGATTATTTTCTAAGTCTAGATTTTTTCGCTCCTGATCTGTTATTTCTTTCTGTGTTCCTTGTACTTCTATAGCTAGGTTAGCTGCTCTTGTACCTAATATTACTGCACCTGTTAAAGTAAACAATAGAGCAACTGTTCCAATAGTAATACGTTGTTGAGCTTTCTTATTGGCCTCATCTAGTACTAAATTTCTTTTCTCTACTGCTTCCCTATCCTTCCTCTCACGTTCTAATTGAGCTTCTTTTTCCAATGCTGCAATTTTTTCTTCTCGTTCTTGTGTTTGACTGGCTGCTAAAAACTGCTTATCTTGATAGTTTAAGTTTTTGTCTTTTGCCCATTTCAAAGCGTCCTGCAATGCCTTTCCTCGCAACAGTCGGGATTTGTCTTTACCACCAGAAGCTAACCAAAACCTAAAATTCTCAGAGTAGGGTCGCAGATTCTTGAACTTAGTTTCAATCCATTTTTGGTCAAAAACTTGTTTATATATAGGGTTATAAACTCTTAACTTGCCCTGTTGTTTAACAACTAAACCCGATAACTGTAACTCGCTAATTTCAATATTATTATTAGTACTTATTTCCTCATTTTGTTGAATCTGCTGATATAACTCCAGCAGGTAAGGTGCCATCTGCTCATCTCTAAGAATCCTGTCTCGTATAGTTCGTAAATGCTCTGGTTCATCCTGTAATTCCCAATTCTCAATAATGCGCGATCGCACGACTTGTTCAACGGTACGCGGATTTTCTTTCAACGACTCCTCGACCATAAACAAACACAGCTTTTGTGTCAGAAAAGGTTGTCCTCCCGTCCAGTATAAGATTTCTTTAATTACCTCTTGAGGACTATTAAATCTTCCCTGTAATCCTGTAATCAGGGGCTGCACTTCGTGGAGTTGAAAACCATGCAGTTCAATTCCTTCACCAATATTAAAAGGGGTTTGGCTTTTATCAGTAATCAAATCGTTGGGAGTCGCCACTCCTAATAAAGCAAAGGTAAGTCGCTCAAAAGCCTGATTATCGACTCGCTGATTCTGGAAAAATCGAATGAGCGCAAAAAAATCATCCAGAGAAAAATCTTGACTCAGCACCCTGTCAATTTCATCAACGAAGATCACTATTGGTTGCTGAATCCTTACCAGTAATACTTTTTGGATAAACAAACTCAAACATTGTACAGGGGAAAGAACTTCCTGCTGCTTCTGCCACCACGTCTGCCAATCAAATGTGTCCTCTAACTGACAGCTTTCTACCAAAGCGTAAAAAATCCCTCCATACCACTGCTCCATCGTTACCTTATGCTTACCAATCCCCGTCAGATCGATCGCAGCACACACTGTTCCTTCGGCTTGCAGCCTTTGCATTGTCTGCACTCGCAAGCTAGACTTACCCATCTGCCGGGAGTTAAGCACATAACAAAACTTACCCGCTTTCAATTTTTGGTAAAATTCTTCGTCTGCTACTCGCTTGACATAGCTTTGAGCATTAACCGGGAGACTTGCTCCAACCTGATAGAAGTTATAAATAGGTGCTGTCATATTGTTGCTCCTTACAAGACGCGGCGGAAATACTCACGGTAAAGGTGGCAACGGGGCACAACATGATTGCCTTGTCGATGCACCAGTCCTAGACTGTGTAACTTGTAAATCTGCATGGAGTTTAATTCTACTGGAACAGTTGAGTTAACTACCTTTTTTAGTGCTTGAGCTAGTTCTGGTACTGGTTGCAAGATGTCTTGTAGCGATCGCAAGTGATTGGCGTAAATTCCTGCTTCTGTTGTTGCCGACTCTAACAAATCTGTTAGAGAGACTTTCTCAGCAGCAATATGATACATTGCCAACCGTACCAAATAGGGATGTCCTCCTACCATTGACCTTAATTCTTCTATGCGAGTGTTTTTTCTTTTTAGTCCATGCTTTTGTGCCAAATCTTGTACTTGTTCTTGACTAAACTCTTCTAGCTCGACAGGTACTCCGGCATTAAAGGGAGATTGATGGATATCCAAGGGAATATAAACTTCTGTGGAATGTGCTAATACCAGCCGCAGTTTTTTCCAAACATCAGAAATTTTTCCTTTTTCATGCCAAGAGCGTAGCATCCCAAAAAAATCTTCAACCACTTTACTATGTGCAAATAACCGATCTACTTCATCCAAAGCTAAGACCAAAGGAGAATCTATTTGAGTCAAAATATATTTATTAAAATAAGCAGTACAGTTGTCATTACTACCAAGAATTTTTGTATTCCAAGCATCGTCCACTTTATTTTCGAGGTCAAGTTCTGAGCTAACCTTGGAACAAAGCCAGCGCAAAAATCGATCGAGGCTGGTAAGTACTGCTTTATCTATACTGCCTAAATCTAAATAAATCTCTTGATAATTCTGAAGAGAGCCATGAGCAATAATCCTAGCCAGTAAAGAAGTTTTCCCCATCAGCTTTGGTGCTTTAATCCGAATTAGAGAACCAGGTTTTACCAGTGTTTCGTAGCAAAGAGACTCAATGCCATCATGCTCTACATAAAAAGTAGAAGAGAGCGGCACATGGCCGTCTGGATATTCCAATGGATATTTCAATTCTGATGTACAAGGAGTGTTTGTTAAATAGCTTGGGTGTGGAGATTCGGCTGCTGGGAGTTTTTTGTTTAAAACTGGTATTGACCCGCTCGTTAGGTCTTCCATTTGAATGGCAACCAAACCTTCGTCATAAGCTCTTTGAAAATTATCTTGATTATTTAAATTTGCGTATCCCAGCCCATCATAAAACCCAACAGCAAATACAATGGCTGCTTTATCGCCAATGGGTTGGTTCATGCCTATAGCATAATTAATGTGTTGGCTAATTGCATAAGCGGGTTTTTCAGAATAACAGGCATTTAGCACTACGCAGTTTACATATTCCGCGTGCAACTTAAATAACGCAGCCAGTCCTTGGGGTGGTACGGGTTTGTGGTTTCCTCCATCATCTTCCAAAACCAAGCAGCCATCTGAAGTACCATGACCGCAGAAATGGACGATGTGGGGATATTCTTCTGCGATCGCCCTACGAATATCTTGAGGACGTACTGCCGTCCTGATTTTAATCTCAAACTGCTCTCGCCGGATTGCCCTTCGTATTGCATCCTCAATTTCCCGAATTTCCTTATCCAAACGCAGACCGTCTGGAATAGCCGTCAAAATTAAGATTTTGCGGGATTGACTGATGTTACTATTCATTCTTTATTTTGGAATTCTAGAGATTAAGATTTAGCTAACTTTTTGATGACTATCATGTGTATTAACAAAATTCGGTCGTTTCAGGTTATTGGCGACTAACCTTAGATCACTACCATAGGCGTAGCCTAACCCAGGCATCGCTGTCTAAATATTTAAAAATCAAACTTGAATAGGTGAAAATTTTATTTATAGTCTAGTCACTTTTGTCAATACAGAAATTACATGGTTTGTTGTATAAAATTATTTATGTACTATTGTTATACATAACGACTATTCTAGGTAGTATCTATACAAAGATACAAATGTACAGAACAGGATTCCAGATTGATATTAGCAATATGAGTAGATTTCCGATAGTAGTTAAGCTTAATGCTCTTTTATTACTCTCAGGACTTACGCAAGCAAAATTTGTCATTGCAACCGGAACGTAGTGTAGAGAAGCAATCCCAGAGTTTTAGGTGATTACGTCGTTATCGCTCGTAATGACGCAATTACGTAAATTTTGCGTAAGTCCTAACTCTGAAAAAATAAAATATTTGTAGCTACTGTCTTAAAAGTCAAGCGATCGTTAACAAAAACCGGGACTGGAATATTGACGCAACTGGGAACGCTGCGCTAGATTCGGCGGTGTCTGGTACAGGCAGGAAGACTTGTGGCTGGTAGTAAAGATTTCAACAGCACGCTTTGGCGAGCTTTGGCAAAATATCTTCCTTGCTGTGAATTGACTAAAGTCATAGAAGAGCTTTAACCAAATACTTGCTATGTGTTTACTCAGGCTTGATCGCAGCATTTACCCGTAGAAGTAAGTACACGCTATCTTACTGAACAAAAATTATGAATTATGAATTAGTAATTAGTTAACAGTAGCCTCAGAAATAACCGTCACACAAGAATTCACTAAGGGTAACAGCGGCCCAAGTTGTTCTTGTCCATTCACGGCTAAATCGCTGTGACACAAATAAACTCTCTCGGATACACGAGATAGTAAATCTGTCAAAATCCTTTGCAGTCGTTGTTCTTCTGCCAATTTCTCATCTTCTGCTGTCCAAGGTTCGCCTAACCTGTCTCGCAGAAAGAAGGGCGCACCGAACAAAGTTGCTGCACCACCTTTCGCCCATAGAGGTGAACCAGCATCCAGCCAAAAATGCCAACGGTGCGATCGCCTACTAGATCGATATTGAAATATAGTTGCTAAGGTGACAGACCTTCTGGCTCCACCAATGGGGCGCACAGGGTAAGGGTTGGCGGTGATTGTACCACGTCGCAGTAGTTGAATGAATTCGATAATAGTTGTGTAAGGCGTTGTCTCAACTGGGCCAATTTGTCGTAATCTGGTGTCAATTTCCCAGTAGTGTTGGGCGGTTTCTAATAATTCCCGCAATGCTGCTAGTTGTTCGTAGGGGAGATTGCTACCATTCCACAAGAAGCGCTGTATTGCTCTGTCTAAGAGGGAAATGGGACTGGGAATTAACCGCAGTTCTTGCTGCGATCGCTGCTGTTCTAACCACTGTAATATCTCAGTATAGGCTGTAGTAGCTGCATAGCCGATTCTATCCCAGCGCTCGAAGGCTGATACTGGTAGCAAGTTGGGGCGATCGGGATGGGGTACAAAGCAGTAATCTGCAATCAAACCAGCACGTACCGGGTCAATATCAGTAGAGACGCGATTAATCGCGTCTGTTAGAAGTGAGGAGTTTTCTGATGGTTGTTGTTTCCTACTCAATACAACCAGCATTTCTGCCACGGCATCTCGATCTACCAGGCGTCCCAAGCCGGGATAAACTAGTGCCAGCATGGTGAGTAATGCGCGAATGATGGGTGAACTAATTAAGGGACGTTGGTCATTGAGTGATTCGACCTGGATATTTTGCTTGACGAGAATTTCTACTAGAGTATAACGAGCGATCGCATCTAAACCTGGTGCAATAATCGCCACTTGTTCTGGTTGTACTTGCTGTGATTGGATAGCATTAGCAATTACCTCGGCTGTTTGCCGTAACAATTGGGCGCGGGAGGTGATTTGAATTGAATGCACCGTTTTTGGTAAACTCAAAACTACCATCGGTTCTGTGACTAATTCCACCATCTGTTTAGTGAGTTGCTCACCAAGGGACTCAGGAGGCGGGCCGGTCAAGATTTCTACCCGACAACGCTCTGCTAGCCCTTCTAGGTAGTTGGGGTCTGCTCCCAATCCCAATCGCACTGCACCATCGGGATTGTAGCTAAACGCCCCGACTGCGCCTTGATCTAATAGCAACTCAAACAGAAGACGCGCTACGCTAGGATAATCATCTACATCATCCGCTAGTACCGCCTGATAGCGTTTAGTTAGGTGTTGCTGGTAATTGCGATCGCTTAACAAATATTGACTATAAAGTTCAGTAATAATGCCATAAGTCAGTAACCCCCTCTCTAAACACCAGTTACGCCAGTCTAGGAGCAAAGAGGCTAGAAATTCTGGTTCTAAATTTGTAGCATTTTCCCGTAGACCCCTTGTCAAAATCTGGGCAATATCTTCGCAAGATGTACCACTGTAAGCTGCTAATTGCAATAAGTCTAGGATGCGACGTACCAAGCGAGATTCATTCACTCCCGCAATCCGTAAAATTTCTTCGTCTAATTGGGGACGCCAGAGTTTGGTTGCTAACTCTTGTTCTGTTTCTGGCCGCAATCTCACTGGAAACTGTGCCTTCAGGTTCAATGAGTTAATTAGCAACGGCCAAAATAAAATAACTTCGTCCTGGAAAAAACCTAGCGGCGTCTTGGCACGAACCGGATATTTCCCTAAGGTAGATGTAACAATTATATCACCTAATTCTCGACGATTATCATCATTGGCAGCTAAGACTAAAACTCCTGGCTCTGTTTGTTTAAGATATAAAAATTCGCGTATGCGATCGCCTTTTTTACGTCCATTCTTTTTAGTATAAAATGATTCAGTATACTGCTTTTCAGGTTCTACCCAACTACGAAATTGCTCTACCAAGCGAGCCGTCTTACCACTGCGGCTAGTGCCAACAATCCAAACCGAATGAGAAACCACAAACTTTCTCCTTGTAGATTTGTTAGTATACCTCGTGCGTTAACTTAAGGTTAAGAATCACCGAATAATGCTGGATGATTGTTTGCAATGAAAAACTCTGTTTTTAGCCAAAAAATCTATTCTTTCTTACTTGCTGCTTATCGATGGTACTTACAGACTCCTGAACGTTCTTTACATGAAGCTTACGATGCAGCATTAAAGATTAAGGAAATAGAAGATAAGCATTTCAATGGTAATAAAATAGACATTGACTCAACCATGTACAGTAATAGCGTAATGGATTATTTTGAGTCAGACCTCAACAAGCTATTAAAAATTGCCAGGATGCGGCTGACGGAGTTTAGAGCAAGCCGTTGGTTTCTAAATGAAGAAAATCAAAAAGCTGCTCAAAAAGCAGGTATAGAGCATCCTAGCCCTTCTTTGGTTTTGGAAAAGCTAAACTTCATCGATCAAGTTACATCGAAATACACAACAATTCCCGATCCAATAACTTCCAAAGCTTTAGTGGTCAAACCTCCAAATCTACCAGTTAACTCTGTGATATCTGACGACAAGTCGCTGGTTGTCAATACTCCAACGTTACCACCCAAAATACCAACTCAAGACTCAGATAAAAAACCAAAAACAAAGCGTAAAGCCGATACAATGGGCGTTTTACCCCGCTCTATTTTAAGTACTATCAGTCGTCTGCAAGTTGAATTAGATCCTAATTCGGAACAAGAGGTAATTCAGAGTTTTCGTCAGGCTCAAAGAAGAACAATAATATCTATCAGGTTTATTTTACTATTAATTATTGTACCACTTTTGACGCATCAGATAGCAAAAGCTTTCGTCGTAGGCCCAATTATAGAGCGGTTTAGAAGCACTGAGCAAATGCAGATATTCCTCAATACAGAAATGGAAGAGGAAGCCCTTGTAGAATTACAAAGATTTGAAGAAAAGCTCAAGTTTGAAAATCTGATTATAAAAGCCCCTCCATTGTCGTCTGAGCAGATGGAAACTGAACTAAAAAAGAGGGCTGTTGAGCTTGCTGAAGAATTTCGGAAAGAAAGCGCTAATGCGATTAAAAATGTTTTTGCAGATGTTTTCTCGGTAGTTGCTTTTATCTGGCTTTTGCTCGTCAGCAAGTCTTCTATTGCTGTGATCAAAGATTTCTTCGATCATATTGTCTATGGACTTAGTGATAGTGCCAAGGCATTTATCATCATTTTGTTTACTGATATATTTGTAGGATTCCACTCTCCTCATGGCTGGGAAGTACTGTTAGAAGGTGTATCGCGCCATTGGGGATTACCGGCAAATCGAGATTTTATCTTCTTATTTATTGCCACCTTTCCGGTAATTTTAGATACCATATTCAAGTATTGGATATTCCGATATTTGAATCGGATATCGCCTTCCGCAGTTGCTACTTACCGGAATATGAATGAATAGGAATTGGGCATTGAGGAAAATTTTTGGTGTTGTAAAATAATGAAATTATTTTTGGCTTTTGATTTTTGAATTGGAGCGAAGTGGGATAATCTCAAAAGTTTTAATTTTGATGAAAAACACACTTACTGGGTTAGGAAAGTTTAACAGAATTATCGCCATCAGCTTACCTGTGGTTTTGTCAATTTTGCTGGTGCGGATGCAATCTTTAGCGCATCCGAAACTCAGTCCGCCAGAATGTCGTGTGAAAAAGTGGAATCTACCAGTGTCATTGACTGGTGAAAATCAGAATGCATTTCCAGAAAAGCAAAAAGCACCATTAATCGAAAGACTACCAGTTACTTGTTGTCAAGATGATACCTCTTGTTTGGATGAAGTTATTTATGGAGAAATACCAGAGAAAAAGGCACTGATGAGTGCGATCGCTCGTAGTCTCCAATACCTGCAAACAGCTAATGCTGCGGCTGCTTATCAAAACTATCAGGTGGCTGGGATTACGCGCGATCGCGTTTTAAAAAGCTTGAAAAGATTCCGCGAACTCCTATTAAAAACTAATTCTGCAACAGAATTACACCAAGCCATCGAGCGGGAATTTATTCTTTACCAGTCAGTCGGTAAAGACACCAAAGGTTCCGTTTTATTCACTGCCTATTATGAACCACTTTACACAGCCAGTCGTGTCCCCACAGCAGAATATCGTTATCCTGTTTATCGATTACCTCCTGATTTGAACTCCTGGCCTCAGCCTCATCCTACCCGCTTGGAATTAGAAGGAGCAGATGGTTTACAAGGCGCAAAAGGTAAATTGCGAGGATTAGAGTTGTTTTGGTTTCGCGATCGCCTCGAACCATATCTAGCTCAAATTCAAGGTTCGGCAAGACTTCAGCTTCCCGATGGGACTCAAACAACAATGGGCTATGCTGGTAATAACGCTTATAACTACAAAAGCATTGGGCGAGAACTAGCGAATGATGGCAAATTACCGCTACAAGGTATGACTATGCCAATTATTCTCGACTATTTCCAAAAGCATCCCCAAGAATTAAATATTTATATTCCGCGCGATCGCAGCTTTGTTTTTTTTCAAGAAAATCACGGTGAGCCAGCTCAAGGTTCTATCAACGTGCCATTAACGGCAGAGCGTTCTATTGCTACAGATAAATCTCTCATGCCTCCTGGTGCTTTAGCGTTGATTCGGGCTTCCATTCCCTTCGTTAATCCTACCGGAAAAATGCAGGAGCACATTATTAGTCGCTATGTTCTTGACCAAGATACCGGAGGTGCAATTAAAGGTGCAGGTAGAGTAGATTATTTTTTAGGTACTGGGAAATTAGCAGGCGATCGCGCTGGTGTTACAGTCAGCAATGGACAATTATTTTATCTATTACTCAAGTCCAAGAATTAAACACCCTTGCATTTTAATACCAAGATTCCCGACTTTTTGAAAAAGTCGGGAATTTGAGGCTTTCGGGGTAAATGAAGCACCTATTCAAATTCGGCGAAACGCTTGCTGCACAGTAATTACGAATTACAAATTACAGTACTAGGCTTCTAAATCCATATCAGCATCGTCATCGTCATGATCGTAAGGAATATCGTCAAGGTCTATCATTTCTGAAATTTCTTCTACTTCATTTAGATACTCAGATTCTTGATGTTCACGCTCGATTAGACGACCAGTTGACTTTAGCCATTCCAAGAGAATAAATTCATTACTTGTACGAATTACAGGCGCTCGCTGGTTACGAGGTTCTTCACGCAAAGGACTTGTAGGCATAAAAAAAACTCACTTTGAATTATAGGTTACTGTGCAAAAACATCAAAACTGTACTTTAAGGTTAAAAGTCTTGTATAACAAGCTTTTTCTCAACAGATAAAATATGAACCATTGAGTTTTTTATCTCAAGTCCGTCTAGATACTTACCATTAAAATGTCTTTGCGTCAGTTTTAATAATAAATATTCAAGCGGATGCCATCTCACAAAGCATTTGGTAGCTTGGCAAGAGTTTCATACATATCAGAGGGCAATGCAGACAATCTGTTCGCTACAGCGACTGCATCAGCTAAGTTACTAAATTGACACCTAACTATATCTTGTCCATTTCCTGAAGGGAATCGCTTCCTAGCTTTATTAGATACAGCACAAATAATCGCTAAAGCTTTAGCGAATCCATCTTTTGTCAATATTGTTTCTTGAGCGAACCCTTCAACAGGGATAAGGCAAACCTCAAAACGATAGCCAGGTCTGGGAGAAACAGCTATGTCAATATATGGTTTATCTTCTTTTCTGATTCGGCGTAAA
Organism: Nostoc sp. ChiQUE02; assembly: GCF_034531305.2. Taxonomy (NCBI): domain Bacteria; kingdom Bacillati; phylum Cyanobacteriota; class Cyanophyceae; order Nostocales; family Nostocaceae; genus Nostoc; species Nostoc sp. ChiQUE02. The sequence goes on along the minus strand of NZ_JAVRBN020000004.1, from coordinate 132,309 downwards.
TATTTGGCTGTCGAATTAGTATCATGCAAATCAGTCCCAAGGGCGTAAGTAAAGAAGCAATCTTCTGTGAGGGACTCAGGACGGGTAATTATATCCGTTGGCATAAATTTAAATACTATCCGTATGTTGTCTGGGTCTGTGATACACTTTACTGTCCGTTCTTCATAGCACATTTTTTTGACAGTTAGATGTATTAGCGTCACGCGATGTATTCCAATACAGTCCGGCTAACTAAAATTTCAATTTTTGTATCTCTAAAGGTCTTAGCTCTGTTAACTTTGAGACTGTGACCTATCCCTAAGATATTTTTCAACGCCTGAATAGAGGTTACTTCTTCAGTATCTATTTCAATTTATACAACAGCAAATCCTCTCTTGTTACCACTTTTCTAGTTGGTAGACAGCAAAACTCCCTACCCATGCTTTGAGAAGACCCGTTTTAGACCGTCATCTTCAACCTCATTGGATAGATTAGCAAGATTAACTGACATCAAACACCTTGAGAATCAAAGGATGTAGAGATTTAGATTCGGAGAGGCGTCTATATAGTCAGTCACATGACCGAAAATATTTCTCAACATATCTAATCATAACATAGTTGACGGCTGAACTTTTTTCAACTATTCTGACCCATAGATATACGGTAACTAAAAACAGTTAAATAGTATTAATTACGACTTTATTACAAATCATTATACTTGCTAGCTAGTTCTAATTTTTACTAAATATCTCTGGTTTTTAGCTTATGGGCACTACCTATCTTACGGTTATTGGAAATGCTTTACTGAGCCAGAGAGCAGTTTTCTTCCAGCAAGAACTGCCCTTTGCCTTCATGAATAAATCTAAAGGAGGCAAGGGCAGTTAAGACTAAAAACAGTATTAACGCAATTATGGAGCGGGATTAAAAACAGTATTCACGTAAGTATTGACAAGACCTCGAGATAGATTTTTAATCGTAGCGGGAAGAGGGGCATATCCACGAGCTATAGCTATCTTGTCCGGGTCGATTGTCACATCTGTTCCTGGTGCTGGAACAGGTGGTACTCCTAAAGCCCAGTTGACAAATCCTTTAATACCATTTGCTACTTTAACGTCTGCGTATTTGTCATAAAATAGCACGTAAGTCGCGGTAACAATGGGATAAGCATTTGCAGCTGTTGGATCGGTAACTACCAGTTTAATCCGCCGAGCATTTGTATCTTGGTCAGTCGCACCTACAAAAGCATTTGAAATTGTAGTTGGTGAGATGGTATTGTAAGTACCTGCCTTGTTGCGTAAGACAGCAGCTTGCAGACTATTAGCTAACCGCGTAGCACTATCCACATAACCAATTGCACCAGCAGTAGTTTTAATCTTGGTGGCTACACCTCCGCCTCCTGAAGCAAATTGGAAACTAGCTGGCCAAACAACTGTATCGGCTGGTAGCGGATTGGGTATACCACCAGCAGGTTGAGCAATACTTTTTTTACCAACTCCTCTGTTCCATGTAGCACCAAATGCCGCTTTGAGATGACTGCTTAAAGCAAAAGTGGTACCACTATCATCACTACGACGTACTACAACGATGGGCTTATTTACTGCAATTGTTGCGCCGCCGTTATCTGCTTTAATTTGGGGAGCATTCCAATTAGTGATGGTGCCGTTAAGAATACCAAGGTAAGTAGCTCGTGAAAGCTTAATTCCACCTGCTGGTATAGTTAGACCAGTGGGGTTGTAAGCTAATGCGATTCCGACACTGATCACAGGCACTTGGATGTATGGAAGAGGGCTTTGTGGGGTGCCTGCGGGGGTGGGAACATCATTGGGAGCGCCAGTAACTCTTTCTGTTCCTGATACGGGGTCGTCAGTAGCTGCAAAAGAGACTGGGTTATTAATGGTAGCAGTATTGGGTGGTACTGGTGGTCGGGTTTGAGTGAAAAAAGCTGTTAACCCTGTACCACTGCCAACCGAAGCATATCTGAATGTAACGGCCGAATTGACTGGGCCATAAGTTCCGTTTGGGAATCCGGCTAGGGCTGGAGGTACATTATTATTGAGGGATGGAGGATTTCCAACACCGTAAGCATTAAACCATGAGTCTTTCGGCGCGAGAGGGTAGGAAGTTCCTGTACCTATAAACAAAGTAGTTATAGAGCTTGCACCTGCACCATTTATTGAGGTCACTCCAGATGGGGGAGGAGTGGTGGAGGTCTGAGCTAGAGATTTCTGAGTAGCAGATTGACCTACTACTAAACCAGTTGCAATGACAAGTACAGAAATTGAACTTGCCAAATAGGTCAATTGACGACCGCGATAAAAAGCCATGTCAAGCTCCTTCAAATTAATTTCTGGTTCCACACCCGATTTAATCCAAATCAAGTGCCAAACTTGCGATGACAAATAACCTTCTCTAAGCACAACAAATTTGCAGGAAGAAGGTTATTAATAAATCAAAAGTTTGCACAAAACTTTAAAGATGTAGAGGGTATTTAGCTATTGCTAATTCACCCTATAACATGATTATTTGCTAGTTAAAAACTCTAGACTCTAAAGTAAGCTTGTATAAATAAACATTAAGTGGCTTTAGTGGAAGGGATTAGTTAGTAGGTACTATGAATCACACCTCAATTCCCTTTCTCAGTCTCTTATTCCCTTTTAAAAAGCCATGTTTAGTTTTACCTACTTACTTATTTATGTTGAATGGCAATTTTAACTGAATTATGAAAATCAGTTTCTTTAATGTAAATATGCAGCACTTTGCTACAAACTACCGCTAATGTGCGAAGTAAAGAAAATCCCGATTTCATGAATCTTTTAGGACTGCTATAACTTAATAGCTGTTAAATTTTGCCAACGGAATCAACAGTATAATCTTAAGGTAAAGCTCAAATCATGATTACATTATGGAATGATTAAAAAACTTAAATATATTTTTGGAGTTTATAACTGCTTGAAAAGTGGTTTTTGTAACGCTTTTTTATTCATCTCGCCAGAGTAAAATCTGAAACTTTCACTTATATATGGTTTTGTTTATTAAGCTTTTTTTAAATTTTTAATAAGTATTTAATAGAGTGTATGCAGTTTACAAATTCATCAGCATGTGTATCAACGAAAATACGTTGTTTCAGCATTTTATCAATCATCCTTTTATTAGTTGTGTAGGCGTAGCCCAAGCCAGGCATTGCAAAAAAAATAGCTGAAAAATCTAGCTATAATACCAGAAACCTATACTTTGTATTTAGTATTTTATGTCAAGGGTAAGTCATAGTATCTAGCCCTAGCCCTTTGCAGGTGGGTAGAAATTTTAATCCATAAATTTCTCTTTAAGCTCTTCTTTCTGTGGAACTTTGGTTAAATAAAATACTTCCAAGTCGCAGATGCACAGAGAGAAGTCTGAGCAGAAAAAGCCGCAAATTAAAACTTTTCCTAAGGCAGACGCTAGGGAACTCCAAAAAATAAATTATCCAATTTCAATCTTTCAAAAAAACTTTCCCTCCCCCTGCTCCCTGCTCCCTGCTCCCCTGCCTTCAAAACGATGGGATATTTTTTTAATTGGAAGTCCCCTATGCCTAACAAGCTTTAAGAGTAGGGATACGCTGAAGTGCTGAGAAAAAACAAGAGATTTTACGAGTAACCTCGAAAGGGCTAGTCTTAGTATCTTTTCTTGACAATAAACCAATTTGTAAACATGCAGAATATTTAAGTAAAAGGATAAAGCGTAGTCTATTTCATGCTATTAACGGTAGACTAATTAACGCCTAGATTAATGGTAGTGCTAACATAATCTCCAAAAGTATTCCCAAAGGCCTTTGCAAATGGGATACTGTAGCCACTAGGTTGCAAACTTCCCTAAATTTGTAGCAACTAATGTAGTAATTGGTAATACAACGGGAGAAGGATGACACCTTATAAAACTTTTGCTTGGAGGAATAAAATGTTTTCTATAGAACTTGTAACTATGCTCCAAAGCATTGTCTCGCCTTTCTACCGGATTCCCCAACCTCTAATTGAGGCAAAATCGCTGGGATAGAAGAAGTTTAGGAGGATTATAGCAGTTTTGGTTTAAAGCTCGAAACCTAGTTTCTGGAACCACGCATACTTACCTTTTAAACGAAAATTAATATTTTATTAACTCAACTTAATAATAGTTTGTATATAATGTAGAACTTTACTGCCAACTTCATAATTTCATTAAAAATGAATGTTCAATCGTGTAAAATTGTAACTAACTGTAAAGTTTTAGACAACCAACATTCATAGTACACCATAGGAAAATTAGCAAATGTCTAGGCAAAGTTCTCACGAGAGAAACTTTTTCAAAGCTTTAACTGGTAATGCAGTCAAAGGATCTTATAAGTTAAGACGGGGGCTAGAATCCGGTCTGATTGTTCTGGTTGAATCTGTACCTTTTTTGATTGCTTGTGCTGTACTTGTAAGCGTTATCAGCCTAAAAAGTCCTATCCTGCTCTTTTGTTTACTAGTTGGTAGTTTAATTGCAGTCATCACCCAGCAAATTGGGCAGCAGGTGAATTTACCAAGGCGATCGCTAATATTATTACAAATTTTAGCAGCAGCCATCATTCTGAGTTTATATTGGTTAGACTGTTTTGCAGCCCCCGCACAAGCACAGTTTTTTGGGGAAGCTGAAAAGTTTTTCAAAAAAACCTTACAAGATGGTTCATCAACCAATGCTGGTGGTAGCGACACAGCAGTAAGTTTGATATTTAATGTGTTGCGGGCAATTTACTTACTTTATATTGCCATCTCCCTAGTTGGTGTGATTAACGCAGTGCGTAAAGATGAAGATTGGCAAAGCATCGCCAGAACTCCCCTATTAGTGGTTGTTGCTGTTACCATTGCTGATGTACTCACACGCTTTGTAATTGGCGATAGCAGTAAATAATTCAGATATTTCAAATGTCTCAAGAGCGGGAACAAGAATTTCGTCCAGTCAATCAGGTTCTGGGAAGTCAACCTTCATTAGGGCCAATTCCTGCCGATCAAATTCTTCCTTGGACGGTAATCGCCTTAGCCTCCTACTTTATTATCAATGGAATTTTTGGGGGTCTTTTCCAAGAAGAATTTCAAAAATGGTTGTGGACAGTACTAATGACTGGTTGGGGAATAGGAACTTGGTGGATTTTAACTGGTGGTAGGAGTTGGAGTTTTTTAAGTAAATTTATTGGCGTTCCCGCTTGGACAAGAGGCTTTGCTCGTTATCAAAGCTTACTGGAAGTTAACCATGAAGCAAAAAATCGGAAAACAAAGCGTCGGCGTCGCCGGAAGTGAAAGTAGATTAACACCATTTGAAGATGCCTTGCACTTGGCGACAATGCTGCGTGTCGCAATGAATGGACGCGATATTGGCGCTTACCTGTTGGCAAAAGGCACTCAAAAAGATCGGTTCTGCTTTGTTTTTGGTTTTGATTGTAAGGGAATTCATACCACCTTAAGACCTGAACAAATCGATACACTTTTTAATAATATTGAAGCTGGCTTAAAAGACATCCCTAGCGGCGAAAGGATGACACTGCACTTGGGTTCTTTTAGTTCAGACAAAGAGCGTCAAAAAGAATTAGCAACACTAATCAGAAATGCGCCATCACGCGACATCAAATATTTGTTGATGGCGGAGAGAGCCAGAGTTAAAGAACTGACTGTTTCTGGGATTCGTAAGCCCAAATTTTTGCGGATTTATGTTACTTACACAATTGAATCCAACTCGCAAAATGCAGATGATTGGATAGAAAAGCTTTTAGTTAAAGCTGAATCCTGGTGGTTGAAATTTAAAGGCGATCTCTCAGAAGTAGAAAACCAACGAATTGAAACTCTAATCACAAATGCTTACAATCAAGGTTTTCTCCGCTGGGAACAAATCTTATCCAACAAAATGGGTTTGGATGTCAAGCCTTTGACTGCTGATGAACTATGGGGAGACATCTGGAAAAGGTTTAATGATACGCAGCCAATAGATATTCCCCAGTTAATGACTTTAGATGAACAAGGACTGCATGAGCAAGTTAATTCAGATTTAGCTAGTACTAAATTGCTGATAGAGAATATCCACGGCACAACTTTGTTGATGGAGTCTAGCGTACCTTGTGCCGATCGCCGCTGGGTTAATGTTAACAATCGTTATATTGGCGCACTGTCGTTTCTGGAAAAACCCGGAGGTTGGCCAAATAAATCTGCTCAACTACGCTATTTATGGGAACTGTTGGCCAGAGAAACAGTAGTAGATACAGAGATTTTTTGTGAGTTGACTGCCGCAAATCCAGCATTAGTGAAAACAACTCTGCAACGAGTCTTAAAGCAGTCAAACATGACAACAATTTTGGCTCAAGAAAAAAGTAAGACTATTGATGTCAACGCTCAATTGAAGTTGAAGAAATCGGTAGCAGCGCAAGAACAATTATTTGAAGGCGCAGTCCCGATTTATACGAGTATTGCTATTTTGGTACATCGTCCAACTGTAGAGAAATTAGATGAGGCAACAAGATATATTGAAAACTGTTTTCAACGTCCAGCCAGGGTAATTAGGGAAACTGAATACGCCTGGAAAATTTGGCTGCAAACTCTACCGATAGTTTGGGAGGGTTTATTAGCAACACCCTTCAATCGTCGCCAGCTATATTTGACAAGTGAAGTTCCCGGATTAATGCCTCTAGTTTTAACTAAACGAGGTGATAGGCAAGGCTTTGAGTTGATTGCTGAAGAAGGTGGAACACCCATACATTTAGATTTATTTAATCAACACAAAAACTTAGCTTTGTTTGCTACAACTCGTGCTGGAAAATCGGTATTGGTATCAGGAATTTTAACTCAGGCTTTGGCGCATGGGATTCCAGTTGTGGCGTTAGATTTCCCTAAACCTGATGGGACATCTACTTTTACTGACTACACAGAGTTTATGGAGGGAAATGGAGCCTATTTTGATATTTCCAAACAATCGAATAACTTATTTGAACAGCCAGATTTACGATCGCTAGATCCAGAACAACAGCGCGATCGCTTCACAGATTATACCGCCTTCCTAGAATCAGCGTTAATGACAATGGTTTTAGGATCGTCCACTGAAAGTCAAATTTTATCGCAAACCGTGCGATCGCTGCTCAACCTCGCTTTAGAAGCCTTTTTTGCTGATGAAGGTATAAAAGAGCGATATCAACAGGCGATGGCGGGAGGATTTGGCACTCTTGCTTGGCAGAAAACCCCTACCTTAAAAGATTTTCTCTATTTCTGTTCACCAGAACACTTGCAACTAAGTTCTTTAACTGGCAGAGTAGAAGACGCCCTTAGTCAAATTCAATTGCGCTTACGCTTTTGGCTTTCTAGCCGCGTGGGACAAGCCATTTCTGCACCATCCAGCTTTCCTACCGATGCCCAACTTTTAGTTTTTGCTCTCAGAAACCTATCAGATAGTGAAGATGCAGCCGTACTATCCTTGAGTGCCTATTCAGCCGCACTCCGACGCGCATTAAGTAGTCCAGCTTCCATATTCTTTATCGATGAAGCACCAATTTTATTTGAATTCGAGCAAATTTCTGACTTAGTTGGCAGAATTTGTGCTAACGGCGCTAAAGCCGGGATTAGAGTCATCTTATCAGGACAAGATCCTGACACCATAGCTAAATCTAAAGCAGCATCTAAAATTTTGCAAAACCTGACAACACGATTGATTGGACGCATTCAACCAGTTGCAGTGGACAGTTTTGCAGACATCTTAAAATATCCCCGCCAAGTTATTTCTCGTAATGCTTCAGAAAGCTTTTTTCCCCGTAAAGAAGGCGTTTATAGCCAATGGCTGCTAGATGATAACGGTATTTATACATTCTGTCGTTACTATCCAGGTTACGAACAATTGGCAGCAGTTGCTAATAATCCCCATGAACAAACTGCACGTAGCCAAATGATGCAACTTCACAGCGATAAATATGAAGCAATTTCTGCATTTGCACGTCAGTTAGTAGCTACTTTACGTAGTAGTTAATTGAGTTATGTAAGCAGTTAACAGTGAGTCATAAAGTATAAATCATAGTTAGAAAGCTAAATTTCTAACTCACTAAAATAATATCGTCTACCTTTTTCAGGCACAGATGTATGCGAAAAATTACCATTTTTACTCTTGCGTCGCTATCCCTGGCAATCCTACCAGCAATGGCACAAATTCAGACAGGAGGATTAGGCCAGGTTTGGACTGATTTTCAATCATATTCCACAGATTTGCAAAACTACCTTCAATATAATAATCTGAGCGAAACTTTAAAGCCTGTAGAAGTACAAAGTCAAAATGCTCTGAGTAATTCAAAAGGAGAATTGAACATACCTAACCCTGTCGCTGCGGGACAAAAGGTTCGTGATAATTTGATTCTATACTCTTCTAATTCAGACTCTAGATCAGGTCGCTTTGAGAATAATTCAGCAGTGCGGGGAAATTTAGTTAGTAATGAACTAAACCGTATAATTACCCGTGGAGTAGCGGTAGGTATTCTCGGTCAAAATGGGCAAATTCGGACAAAAACGAAGTTAGAAAATACAGAGAAAAGTCTACAAGATATCGCAGGTTCAAATAATGCTGATAGCCAGATTGATAGCTTTAAGAATAAATTAGAAAGTACTGGAATTGACAAAACCGTTAAACAGGTTATCAGTATTGCGGACAATTTATTAGGTCAGGGGTTATTAGCATTATTAACTACTAACCAAGATACCATTAAAATTCAACAGGAACAATCAAAAATTATTGGCGAAACATTTGCTCAGACAATACAAACGAATCAGTCTTTACAATATTCTAACTTAAATTTAGCAAACATTTCTCAACAGACAGAAGAGGCGAATCGCGCTCGGAGAGTAGAAACATCTACAGAAGCAGCGCGACTTTTGCGAGCGACTTCTCAACTAGATTTGTTTGGCAGAAAAAGTAATAAGTAGGATTTTAGAATAAAAAACTCTAATTTCACATACATTTTTTTTAATGCTTAAACTTCTTACTAACCAACAGGAAATCTAAAAAACAGCCCATAAATTTAAAATGCAACTTGCTATTCAACTAATTTTTGCCCAAGTAGGCATTGATCAGATTCTCGATAATGGTGCCGCGACTTCCCAAAGTATTGCCGAAGGTTGGGACAAACAATGGCTGGATTTATTACAAAATAACACCAGTAATAACTTGTATGGAGCACTAACAAATCTGGGCATTTTTTTTGCTGTAGGAACCCTGTTATTTTTTATGATACAATTCCTCAAAGACTTAATATCCTATGAATATACTCGTCCAATATCAGCCTTAATTTGGCCTTTTATTGTGGTAGTACTCTTAAGTAATTCAGGCAATGGAAGTATCCTTTCTAATCTGACACTGGGAGTGCGGAATTTTTTAAACACTGTAAATCAGCAAGTAGTAGTATCAGCAGATGCAGACAAAATGTACCAGCAAGCACTAAATATGAGTGTTGCTGAAGAAGTAGCTGGTTCTCTGCTGCGTCCTTGCCAATCACTAACTGGTGAACAACAAAGCCAATGCTTTGTCAAAGCTGCGGAGAAAGTCAACATTCTCTGGCAGAAATATAGAGATATATACGGAAATAAAAGGTGGATAGCTAGACTACAAACTAAGGTAGATAACATTAGATATGGGACTGGGATTGTATCAGAAACCTCATTTAATTCTTTGTTAGGTTCTACAGTCCAAACGAGTATCAAAAACTTTTTCGTTTCCTTACAATATGCCTTCCAGAATTTGATAGAAGCTACTATGTTGCTAATAGCAGCTTTAGGACCACTCGCTGTAGGTGGCTCTTTACTACCTGTCGCTGGCAAACCAATTTTTGCATGGCTGACCGGATTTTTATCTATTGGAATCGCCAAGATTTCATTTAATATTATTGCTGTACTGACTGCCGCAGTTATTGTCAATGGGCCAGGTCAAAATGCTAATGTTGATCCAGATTTGATGTGGTTCATAATTTTTCTAGGCATTTTAGCACCAATTTTATCTTTACTTGTGGCTGCTGCTGGCGGTTTTGCAGTGTTCAGCGCTATTAGCAATACGGCTTCTTTAGTAAAGGAGAGGATATAGAAAATTAAAAATTAAAAATTAAAAATTAAGAATGAATAACATTGTTGTAAGTATCGTAAGTAGTAATTATATGCAAAACATGATACATAATAGCTAATTTTTTTGTAGGAGGATATGAGTAAATGGTGCGTTTACTAGAAAAAAGACAAAAAACAGGAAGTGCTTTGACATTTTTTGCGATCGCTACCTTCAGTTTACATATATTAGTTTTGCTTTTGTTCTTATTACAAGGGCTAAATATTCGCCAACTCAGTCTGAGAAAACCTCCTAACTTTGTACAATTAATAGATGGTAAACCAGTAGCTAATATTGACGATTTAGCAAGAGAACCAGAAGCAATTCGCCGATTCACCAGCAAAACGATGATATCAATGTTTAGCTGGTCTGGAACCTTACCACCACAAACTATTGAAGAAGTCGCAAACCCCAAAGCAGATTTAGGAATTCTGATCAACACATCTCAAGGTGGTAGTCAAAAGATTAGTACCAGCAGTTGGGTAGCTAGTTTTGCTTTATCAGAAGACTTTCGCAAAGGTTTCTTAAGCACAGTTGCAGAAATGACACCGCCAGAAGTTTTCTCTGAAAATCCCAGCCAAGCGATGACATCACAATTAGTTATTAAGCGAGTTTATCCACCAAAAGAAATTGCACCCGGTAAGTGGCGAGTGGGTATGGTAGCCGACTTAATTCAAAGAAACCGAGTTGGTGGTGCAAAACTCATAACTCCTTTTAACAAAGACTTACTTGTCAGGGCAGCAGATTATTTTGGTAATCCTCAAGCCCACAATGGTACAGACTTACAAAAAGCAATTTATAGTGTCCGCGCTGATAAACTAGAAATTTATGAAATTCGTAACTTATGTTTGCTAGATGACTACAACAACCTTAACGAAGCTAAATCAAAACAATGCGGAACTGGACAAACATCTGATAGCTTTATCAGATAAACGATTTCTATTTCATTTGAAGATAGTTAAATTTATATAATCAATTGTTAATGCAATTACTCAAACCAGAAAATAAAAAAAATAGCCCATTACCACTGTTGGCAGTAGGAACATTTGGTTTACATCTATTTACCTTGCTGTTACTAGTATTTCACGGGTCTATGTTACAACAGTTAGGTCGGCAACTCACACCTCAAAGTTTAGTACAACTTGTTGATGGACGTACTATAACCGTAGACCCCCAACCAAATTTAGAACGACAGCCAGAGGCTATTCGGCGCTTTGTGGGTGAAACTATGAGCTTAATGCTTACCTGGTCACAGCAACAGCCGCCAACACAAGTCTGGGAAATTACCTCTCAACTTGTAGCTGATGATTTTAAACAAAAACTTAAATCAGAGCTTACTAATTTAGATCCAGATAGCCAATTTGAAAATGTTAACAGAGGAGCGGAGAATGTATTAGTAATCCAAAAAATTTCTCAACCTACAGAAATAGGCAATGGAAAGTGGAAAGTGGAGATGCTTGCCAATCAATTAATTTTTAGCAGTTATGATAAGTTGGGAAAATCAGTTTCCTTTAATAAACAAATTTTAGTTAGAGCCATCGATGAACCAGCAACTTCACTACCAAATGCACCACTACCATCGCACTTCGCAACTTACCGCCTTGGTGAAGCCAGACTAGAAATTTATAATGTCTGTGAAATCCAAGATAAAAATTGTTCTGGAAATCCCAACCAAGCTTTACCATGACTCGATACTCAATTCCTGCCCAAATACCTCCCCAAAATGGATTTTCTCTAACCACCGACGATCGCCAACCAGAAGTAGAATCTTTAGATTGGGAATCACGGATGTCAAGGTTGGTCGGCTTTGAAGAAGAATCTTCTTCTAGCGATACCCAAGGATCGGAAGACTCTGCAACACAGCAAGAGTCGCTTTCTCAACCACAAGATGTTCAGACTAAGCAAGCACTCTCATCTAATCCCTTTGCAAAGTTAGGCTTGGTAGGGGCTGCTACTTTTGCGATCATTTTGGTGGGTGGTGTGTTTTTGTCCCAGTTGATGGGTACCGGCAGTCAAAAGCCAAAAAATATTGTTTCTCCACCAGTGCAAGAGCAGCCCACTAATGAATCCATATCTCAACAGATGGAAGGCCAAATAGATACTCTCAAAACGAAATTAGCTCTGACTGAACAGGCACAGATGGTGAAAGCTGCTCAACAACAGCTTAGAATTGCCAAAACAATGCCTAAAGTAGCCTTACAAGAACCATCAGTTTCTTCCAGAGGTAGACAGACAGTGATCCCAACATCCCCACCAACAGCTTACGTGCCTCGGCCAGCGCCAGTTGAACGCATCGTTAGAGTACCTACTTATCAACCTTCGCTATCACCCCAGCCACCAGTTGTGAAGCCAAACACTCAACCGGTAGTTAATACAACTCCACCAGCCCCACCAAGCCCACTTGAAGAGTGGGCAAGATTAGCCAAGTTAGGTAGTTACGGTCAAGTAAATGCCACCGATCAACCTAATAACATTGCAGCTGCTCCCGAACCTGCAAACAATCCGCAGCCGCAGGAACAGACGCCAAGCCCGAATCCTGAGCAAACCCCAGCTTCACAACAGGAAACTCCTGCTCCTGCGGTGAGTCAAGCGCAAGCGCAGGGAGAGAAATCTGTAGCAGTCGGGAGTAGTGCTAAAGCTGTGTTAGCAACAGCGATATTTGGGGAAACTACTACTAAGTCAAGTGGTGGTGATGAAGCAGGTGAAGGGAAAAACGTATTTGTGATCCGATTGAAAGAACCACTAAAATCTACAGATGGTGCGATCGCTCTCCCTGCAAACACCGAATTCCTAGCTGAAATTGGTTCGCTTTCCGAACAAGGTCTTTTGCAGATGAACATAGTTAAAGTTATCTCGCAAAATGATGGCAACCCCATAGAACGAAGCTTACCCAACAATGCAATTATTCTTCGTGGTACCCAAGGTAAACCTTTAATTGCAAATAAATTTCCCGGTCAAAGTTCGTCCATAGCATCGATGGATGTAGGACTATTTGTTTTGGGAGGTATCGGTAAAGCAGCAGAGTTAATAAATCGTAGTGATACTGAACTCCAACCACTTACTTCACAAACTACCGTTGACGGCAACACCAGTAGCAGCACAACTCTGACTACTGTCACTAAGAACAGACGCGACCTTGCAGCCGGGATTGTGGAAGGTGGTTTGAACTCTGTAGTACCCCAAATTGCCCAACGTAATCAACAGGCGATCGCCCAAATGTCACAACAAACTGGTGTTTGGTTTTTACCAGCAGGCACAAATATTGAAATATACGTTAATCAACCAACCCAGTTTTAAGGGGTAGGATTTATACCAATTTTAGATATTTGCAACCATGAAAAAGAATATTAACTTGTCAGGAAATAATCCAGAACGTTCTTATTTCCTACCTATAGCTTCCTTAATTTTCTCGGTTGCTATGTTCTTGTTGGTAGGTCGCGCTGTGGCGAATAACGCCGTTCTGCGTTCCATACTTTCCTGCCAAGCGCAAGGCTTAGGGGGACTAATACCTACTATCGATGTTTCCTATCAGCAAGGAACAAATTTAAGCTTTATTCCGGCTGGAGAAGTAATTAAAAAAGTTTGGTTAAACGATCCATCACAGGTAACTATGGATTTTGATGGGCCAGTATGTATGCAGTTTGGCCCAAAACCTAATACTAATGCAGGAGATTGTAAAAACTCCGCAGCGAATGTAATTCAACTCAGACGAATTAAAAAACTGAACATTCCTGGACTTCCTCCCACTAACAATACACTTTTAACAGTTATTACCGAAAGTCAAGGTAAAAACAAGTTGTATACTTTTCGAGTCATATATGGAACAGATAACCCCGGTTATCATACCTTAGCAATTTTTCCCGATTCTTCTGGTCAAGAAGCTTCTTGTGCAAGAGTTTCACAATAAACTTCTGGCAAAAGTACTCAATGCAATCACTAAAGTTTCCTCTCCACAAAAAGCGCTGATACCTACGTATGTCTGCATTGCGGCTTGTCAAGGGAGTAGGGAGTGGGGATGAAGCAAGGGGGCAAGGGAGTAGGGAGCAGAGTGCAGGGTGCAAGGGGAAAGTGAAAGGCTTGATGCAGGTTCTTTTTCCCCTTTTCTCCCAGCAATAACTGCCCCTCTGCCTCTTCCTAATCCCCAACCTTATCCAATCAATTAAAAAACGCCAGAACTTAGGTGTATTGCCTTACTCAGACGTTTCCAGCCTACATCTTTATAAATCTTCAGATAATCAACTAACCATAAATTTCAAATTCGTGTAAATATAAAGAAAAGCTTAAGAGGTTACAGACTCATGGTCACTGCCAAAATGATGCAACAGCTTTGGGCTGTAATCGAGTCTACCCAGGTCAATACCCTGCTCCAGTTTGACGATGCTGCTTTAGTACAATTGCTCCTCCAGCAGTTAAAAGCAAAGCAGGGGCTTGATGCCCAGGCAGATAGCACCCTCAATACTTATATAAAATCTAAACTGCCCCTAATTCGCGACACGGCTGAAGGTCGATTATCTTTAGGGCAAGGTGGCAATCATTAGTACGAGAAATCAAATGATTGCTCACTGCCAAGCATACGCTCAGAGTTCAAACAGTGCAATATTATGAATCACTGGCTAGTAATTGCCCTAGTAGCTTATCTAATTGGAGCAGCGATTGAAGGGGTGAGTACAGCCAGTCAGCTATCTCATTCGGTACCAGAACTAGCTAAAAGCACACAAGCTCATCCTTCAGAGTCTGCCACTGGGTCTAATTCGACTTGGCGAGTTGTGGCCGCCATCGCCTCAGTAAGTATCTGTGGAGCTTTTTTGTGGCCTTGCCGCCTTTTCCACCGTTTAATTAAAGGCAAAGTTAGTTCGTAAGCTTAACCCCGGCTGAAGCACAGGGGCAAAAAATATATTTATTTGCGGTTGGTCAATCATGCTGTTTGTTCTGGTTCCGTCGCTACATTTTGCCCAATTTTTGGCTCAGTACCAGCAAGCAGTCGTTCAATATTAGTGCGATGGCGCAAAATCACATACAATCCACCGGCAATCCCAAACAGAATATAGGGTAAAGGTTGATGCAAAAGTACCATAAAAATAGAAACTGCGATCGCACCTGCAATTGAACTCAAAGAGACAATCCGCGATATTGCCACAACAACGGCAAACACACCCGCTGTTGCCAAACCTATCTGCCAACTCATTGCTAATAAAATCCCTAAGCTGATAGCAACAGATTTACCACCAGTAAAGCCTAAAAAAATTGATTTACTATGTCCCAGGATGGCAGCTAACCCAGATATTGTTACCAGCCACGGTTGCCACAGTTGTGCATCTACTGTTGGGGGAATATAATTTTGAATCGGATCAAAATTGAACAACCCATAAACTAAAGCGATCGCTAATACTCCCTTTAAAGAATCAAGTACTAAAACGAATGCTCCCGGCCCTTTGCCCAAGGTTCTTAGTACATTAGTTGCACCAGTGGAACCTGAACCAACTTCCCGAATATCAATACCTTTTAACTGCTTCACAGCAATGTACCCAGTGGGAAAAGAACCCAATAGGTAAGCTATGACGATAATTGCCCCGCACAGAGTTAACCAAATAGCCATAATAAAATTCAAAATGACGCTCGAAGACTCGCTAACGCTACGCTAACAAAATTTAAAAAAGTCAAGAGGTATTACTCTTGACCAATGACTAAATGACTAATGACTCATTTAAAAGTCATCATCATAGTTTCTCACGGTTTTGGGGTCAGGAGCAAAAGCTAACCACAGAGGAAATTGCAGCAGTGACAGACTGATTTGCTCCTCTGAATCATCAATGATAATTAAGGGTAGTTGATTCGCTTTCGTCAATCGGTCTGCTTTCTGAGCCAAAGCATCAGACGCCTCAAATAATACCACGCCCCGGTCTGGCCCGAAATCTGGGCGACCGATTCCCAGACAGTCCTGCAAGCCGCGCCGCCATTCACCTAATCGCTCTGGTGTATTAGCTAAGACTAAAGTACGGACGCGATCGCCATACAACTTGTGTAATATCGAAATTGCGGCTGAGGCAATCAAAATATTCTGTAAGCGGCTACCCATTGTCCGCAAACCACCCCGTCCCCCTTGGGTAAAAAACCAGTTGGAAACTCGTTCAGCGTGGACTGGTTCAAAAGTGCGACGCAGTTGCCACGCCGGACCGTAATAATCTGGTTTATTGCGGTATTGGTCAATTAAGCGGCGAATTTGTTTTGTAGTATCTTGAAACTGCTGTTGGGCAAATTGAGGTATTCCAGGTTGGGGTTCAGCTGGTTTAGCCTCTTTTACAGATGGTTTTTCTCGTTCCACCACACTTGGTGTCAGTTGCAACTGTTCAGCAGCAGAGGCCAAATCCTGTAAGCTACCCGTGAGATAGTCTTTAAAACCCTGCACCCGAATTGCCAAATCTTGGGATGTACCAGCAAAAGTGGTTCGCATCTCGTTGCGGATACGTTCTTGACGGCGTTCTAGTTGTTCTACAGAAATTTGTAGGGTTTGTTTGCGTTGTTCTAATTGCACCAGCGACTCTTGCACGAGTCGTCCCAGTGAGGTTTGAGTTTCACTCACTTGTGCCTGAAGATTTTTGTAAGAAGCTTGCAGTTTGGCTATTTCTTCCTTGAGGGCTACTTCAGCGCTCTGCAACTCTGCCACTCGCTGCTCTGCTTCTGCATATAATGACTTATTTCCTGATTCTATTTCTGACCCCAGTGCGACATTTTCCGCTTCTAACTGCGCTACAAACTCGCCATTTGAATTTTCTGTAAGTTCTACTGTAGAATCTACCACTTCTGCATTAGAAATAAGTGGCTCAGAAGTTGCGTAGTCCTCTGATAAGCTAATAGCTCCTGTTTCTACCACTGACTCAACAGATGGATTTACTGGATGTTCAACTGCATTGTTTTCTTCTTGTTTTTCTGCCAATCGATCATCAATTGGTTCTGGGGTTTGAGATGCCTCTGGGTTCATAAACAATAGTGTAATTCCTATGACGCGAATAAATAGCTTTCAGAAATATTACAATTGACCTGCCATAAAAGTCCTGAGTCATGAGTTATTGTTTGCCCTTGGCGTCTCACGCCACTTGCTCCACTTAGGGAAACCCAGACGAGCGGACTCGTTAACGCCAAGGAAGAAGTTCAGATCCCTACAGTGGGCTGCGCCTACAGCGGTAATTCTTTCGGAGAAACCGCAGGGTAGCCGCCGCTCCGACTTCTCGTGCTCGTTATGAGTCTAGATCAAAACGACTCAACAAAGATGGCACTCAGCACTAAATACGCGGACAACGTTGTTCTAAGCAAGTTTTCAAGGTGTTGGGGTCAAATAAAATTGGCAAAAAGTGAATACTTTTAATTTCTTTAAAGTAAAACAGGACAGGGACTCCATTCCAGAAGATTCGCCAGTTTTGCCATTCCTGGTAGGGAAAGCGCCGAATCAATTTTTCGCCTCTGTAAATATCTAAGTCGCTGGCGGTAAATTGCAAACGCAGCGTTAACGCCTGAAACATGAGAAACAAACCAAAAAGTGTGAAAATGGAGCCTACCCACGGTTGTACCAACAGTAGTGGAATAGCGGCAATCACCAACACTATAGGTATATTGTAACTAGGCTTGAGTTCCACGGTTGATGTGGAGTTAGGAGCAAATGAACTGGTCACAGTCTTAAATCCTGCTTTATTATTAGGCATCTCTCCTATTTTAGGAGTCAGGAGTTATGAGTTAATAGTTATGAGTTAAAACTCCTCACTCCTAACTCATCAATTTTAGAGGCCTAAGAATGCACTGCCAGTCCCCTGAAACATTAACCAAGAAAGAAAGAAGTTGCTAACAAATATAATCAGCAAGGCAGTCACAACAGCAGTTGTAGTTGACTGTCCTACACCTTTGGCTCCTCCTGTTGTCGTCAACCCCCAACTGCAACCAATTACGGCAATTAAAATGCCAAAGCAACACGCCTTAATCATGGCGCTAAAAATATCCCAGATCCCAAGAAAGCTACGGGCTGAATCTAGAAATACCGTATCAGACAGGTTGTAGATATTTGTCGCAATTATTAATCCCCCGAACATCCCTGTTACCAAAGAGAGGAGGGTTAAAATTGGTAGCATTAAACAGCAAGCAAGAACGCGGGGGATAACTAGGTAATCGATTGGGTCTGTTCTTAACATCAACATGGCATCGATTTGTTCTGAGACTCGCATGGTACCGATTTCTGCTGCAAAGGCAGAACCGACTCGCCCCGCCAAAACCACTGCTGTCAACACGGGAGCGAGTTCTCGTGTCAACGCTACAGAAAGCACTCCGCCGATAATGTTTCCTGCGCCAAAGTTGATAAATTCCCGCGCCACCTGAATGGTAAACACTGCGCCAACGAAAATAGCCGTCAATAGGGCAATAAATAGGGAATCTGGCCCAACTGCTGCCATTTGTTCTAAGGTGTTGCGCCGATGGATTTTGCCCCTCAATAGGTGAACTAGTACTTGCCCACCCAGAAAAATCGCTGCCAGCAGCCGCTGACTCCATTCTCCTAAACTGGATTTGGATGTAGTCTGGTTCAATGTTCTGTAGCTAACTCGGTAACTGCCTTAAGAATAGCGGAAGTCATGGGGAATGGGGAAGGTGGAGTACCCTCTGAGGATAAGGGGTAATGGGGAATTGGAAAGAGGCTGAGGGGCAGGGGGAAAGAGGACAAGGGGCAGTTCTTGCTGGGAGAAAAGGGGAAAAAGAACCTGCATCAAGCCTTTCACTCTCCCCTTGCACCCTGCACTCTGCTCGTACTCCCTTGCCTCTTCCTGTTCCACTAAGAAGCCTGAACATTAACTTAGATTAAAGATGCTCTCAGAAAATGAAGCTGTGATTCAACGTACTGCAAAACAATAAATAGATGCTAACCTTGGCTTTAACCTTGATTTGGCAAGGTTTTTACAGATTTAAGTCATTTTGGATCTACCCAGCATGTGCTGTAACTGGTAGCTGTTTCTTTTAATGAAAACTTAAGATTCTTGACAGATTGTCTGTTCAGGAGCGATCGCACGTATTGTAGAAAATGACAAACCGCTATCGGGCAATTGTCATCTCTACTCACGGAGTTTGTCTTAAATGACTATTTTCACTAACTTTCTCCGCTCCCTACTACTGACGACCATTTTTAGTTTTGTCGCTCCCATGTTCTTCATTGGCGGCGGACTGCTTTTTCTATCCCTCATCGGTCATTTCCCTGGCTTACAAGAGTTAAGTGAGGCGATCGCTACTGAGATTATGCATTTTCTCGCCACCTTTGGCAGTGGAACTCCCCTACGGGGATTATTTGTAATTAGCTTGACCTGTACTTTCGTCGGAGCACTGTTTGATATGTACGTTTATTATCGGTGTCAAATTTTACGAATAGATTCATAAATAGTGGAAGTAGCTTCGTCAGGTGGTCATAGGCTGTAGAAGAGAGGAAAAAGTAATATTTCCACATGGGAAAGTACTACTGGTCTTAACCTAGATAGAGATTAGTGTTGCTGAATGAATTTTTATTAATTAAATTGAGTCCCGAAGTTATTAATTAAATATTTATTATTTATTTAGTTATTAGTTATTAATTACTGACAACTAGTGCAGGTACGCGACCATAGTAAACCAATTCTCAAAAAGTCTAAAAGTTAAAATACCAACGGTTTTATAATTTTGGATTCCGCAAAACAGCTAAAATAGTCTGTGCTAAATCATCACGTTGGACGCTAGACTAGAGTTTGGCATTTTGTGTTAGCTGTAATTTTTAAGGACTTGATTAGTATTTATTGAGAATATCAAATAAAACTCACTGCAAAATATAAAATTTTCCTTAAAATCCTGATGAGCACAATGCCTGCTCATGTTTCTTAACAGAGCCAAGCAGGTCGTCTGACCGTTGGGCATCTTATATTGAATTTATTACGAGGTATGTTGACAGCTCATGGTTTGGCCGTTTAAGCCCAAGTTTAGAAAACAAATTGCGCGGATTGAAATTACTGGTGCGATCGCCGGTGCTACTCGCAAACGCGTCCTAGAAGCCCTGAAAACTGTAGAGGAAAAAAAGTTTCCGGCATTATTGCTACGTATCGATAGTCCTGGCGGTACAGTCGGAGATTCCCAAGAAATCTACAGTGCCCTGAAGCGTTTACGCGAAAAAATTAAAATCGTCGCTAGCTTTGGGAATATTTCGGCTTCTGGAGGAGTCTACATCGGTATGGGAGCCGAACACATCGTAGCCAACCCGGGTACGATTACGGGTAGTATTGGTGTGATTTTGCGTGGGAATAACTTGGAACGCTTGTTAGAAAAAATCGGTGTTTCCTTCAAGGTAATTAAGTCTGGGCCTTACAAAGACATATTGTCTTTCGATCGGGAACTGACTCAACCAGAAGAAAACATCCTGCAAGAGTTGATTGACACAAGTTATCAGCAGTTTGTCCAAACGGTAGCTGATGGCCGTTCTTTAACAGTAGAAGCTGTGAAAAGTTTCGCCGATGGCCGGATTTTTACTGGACAGCAAGCCCTAGAGTTAGGTGTTGTAGATCGCCTGGGCACAGAAGAAGATGCCCGTCGGTGGACAGCAGAACTGGTCGGACTTGATCCAGAAAAAACTCTCTGCTATACCCTAGAAGAACGTAAACCCTTATTGAGTCGCCTTCTACCAGGAAGTCGTCAAGTTTCATCAGGAATTCGATCTGGTATTGATTGGCTCGAATTTGAAATGTCTACTAGTGGTTTACCGTTGTGGTTATATCGACCCTAGCTTGAGTAGGAGTTATGAGTGAGAAGTTGAGAGTTTTAACT
Organism: Nostoc sp. ChiQUE02; assembly: GCF_034531305.2. NCBI lineage: Bacteria > Bacillati > Cyanobacteriota > Cyanophyceae > Nostocales > Nostocaceae > Nostoc > Nostoc sp. ChiQUE02. The sequence goes on along the minus strand of NZ_JAVRBN020000004.1, from coordinate 111,420 downwards.
CCTAACTCCTAACTCTTAACTTCTAACTCCTAACTTTTGTGTTTTAAGGAGGATTTTGGCGTGGAGTGGCAAATGCGGGCTATTCGCGGAGCAACAACTGCTTCAGAAAATACTGTTGAGGCAGTCCGAGAGGTAGTGACAGAACTACTAGATGAACTGGAAAACCGGAATCAATTCCAGCCGAGAGACATGATTAGTGTGACTTTCTCAGTGACACGCGATTTGGATGTTATTTTTCCAGCTGCGATCGCTAGAGCGCGTCCTGGTTGGGATAATGTGGCTATGTTGGATGTGCAGCAAATGCACGTCGAAGGCAGCTTACAGCGCTGCATTCGGTTCCTAATCCACGCCTATCTGCCAGCCTCCGCCTCAATTCATCATATCTATTTACGCAACGCCGCTAGCTTGCGTCCCGACTGGAGTTTACCCCAGCCGTTACAAGCATCACAGCAAGCTGTTAAGTCAAAAGTGTAAATTACTTAAATAAAATATATGTAATAAACAGCACAAAACTATCATTGTGTGCTGATGCGGCTGCTCAACCTGTTGCTGGTGGGAGAATATTACTAGTTTTTCATAGTGATTTGAGGTCATTGGTGAGGCGATCGCGCCCAAAATCAAGATGTTGAGTTGTAAAGGGAGTTTGCAATGAATCATCAAAAACAACTCACTGCAATGCTTGTTCCGTTCTACTTAGGGGAGCAACGAGATTCAGAAGGTCGCATGATTCAAGATATTTGGACTTGGAATTTTGAAGAATTAGAGTGTGCCCACGATTACATTCAGTGGTTGTTCCCTTTGCCTGAGCGAAGTGCATTCAATAGTGATGCACCCATTGTTGATGAGGAAGTAATTCAAGCATTTCAAAGTAACCCACACCTACGTCAAAATTTGCTGCGTTCCTTCACAGTCATGCTTCAGTTTTATGGATTGCAACGCCACGAGAGTAATGACGGAAAAATACTTGTCAGCCAGTCAGAAGACTATCCGAATCGTAAACGCGAATGGGTCTGTACATTTGACCACAATTATCTTCGGATCACCCGTATCTTAAAGTGTTTAATAACATTTGGGTTGGAGAATGAAGCCCAAGCGTTTTATGAATGCTTGCGGCAAATCTACCGTGAGGATAGCGATCGGATTGGAGGTGAAACATTTCAGTATTGGACAATTGCAGTCAAACCAAATGCGACAAGGTAGCGAAAAATGTGGGTATCAAATATATATATTGCTGAAAATAATTCTTCAAATTTTGAATATACAGAAAAAAATTATTTAACATCTGACAATCTAGTTTGTATGTTTTAATAAGGGATTAATTCTATGAAGCTGTTTTAGAAGTAAATAATAATCTTGTCATATAATTAATTAGATAAAACTCTAAATCTCAACTTTTTTAAGTTAGTTTTTAACAAAATTTGCTCGTGAATTTTAATTTAAACAGATAATTGATTTAGTTGAATATTTGATTGACAATGATTAAAAAATCTCAAATATTCTATGTTTAAACTACTCAGATACATTAGTATTTTTCTCATTACTGCCAGTTTGGTATTTGCTTGTCATGCTTGGGCACCGACCCAATTAAAACGCCCTCCCTTGAAAATACCATTTGGATATTTTGTTGGGGAGTATCCAGGTATCATTGCTCAAGAAAAAGGATTCTTCAAAGCCCAAGGGGTAGATGTGGAACTAATTCATAAACGATACATCCAATTGGAACAAGGAAATTTCAGTGCGGGTAAGTATGATGGTGTTATGTCTTCTTTGGGAAGTTTTATAATCTTGAGTGCCACAAATCCAGATATACAAGGCGTGATGGTTGTAGATGAATCAACAGGAGCAGATGTGGTAGTCGCCCAATCACAAATCAAAACCATTGCTGACTTGAAAGGGAAAAAGCTGGGTGCAAATCTAGGCGGTTTTAGCGAAGTTTTTGTGACTGAGATGTTGAAAACTGCCAACTTAACTAGCGATGATGTGAACTTAGTTAAATCAGAGGCTTCAGAAATTCCTCAACGTCTAAAAAATAATCTTATTCAAGCCGGACACACTTGGGAACCCCATCTTTCTGAAGCTATTAAATTAGGGGGACATATCCTATTTACCAGCAAACAAACCCCTGGCTTGATTTTAGATATGATTGTCTTTCGCAGTGAGACAATCCGCGATCGCCCCGAAGACGTTCGTGCATTTGTGCGAGGATGGTTACAAGCCGCGACTTACTGGAAAGCAAATGTTCAGGAAGGAAACGCTATCATCAGCAAAGCGTTAAAAATTCCTCGCAATACAATCTCTCTGGAGGGAGTATACTTAACTGATTTAGGTGAAAATCAAAAATTCTTTCAATCTAGCAACCCTAACTCTATCTACAAAACTGCCAAGATATATGCAGACTTTTTTATTCGCTCTGGAAACGTGACGCGCATTCCTGAGCTAAAAAGTTTGTTCAATTCTTCCTTCTTGAACCCTACCTCCTAGTTTAAAGCCATGCAGCACTCTGTTTTGGGCAGCATCCGGACAAAGTTGATTGCCTCATTTCTCATTGTTGCTTTGGTTCCATTGCTGTTATTGGAATTTATCAACAAACAGACAACTGAAAAAGCACTAACGGAAAACGCGAAACAAGCCCTATCTGCGGCGGCTAACGAAACCGCTAACAGAATAGATGCCTTTATTGATGGAAATCTCAATGCCGTGCGGGTAGAGGCGATTTTACCAGGTTTGGCACGCTACCTCAGCCTCACTCCAAAACAGCGAGATGACAGCCCCGAAATGCAATTGGCGACAGAAACATTAATCCGTCTCAGTCGCAAAGATATGATCAATATTCTCTCATACGCTTTGCTCGACTTAAACGGGAAAAATGTATTGGATACATATACACCGAACATTGGTAAAAATGAATCAGTTCAAAATTATTTTAAAAAACCAGTGGAAACTGGGTTATCCTTTGTTTCTAGCATGAAGCGATCGCCTAGAATTCCTGACCTTGTTACCCTCTTTTTTAGCAGCCCGGTTCGCAATGCCAAGGGAGATATATTAGGTGTATTACGTGTTTCATACAATGCTACTGTTGTCCAGCAGTTAGTAACTCGAGAAACTGAACGGGCTGGAGCAAAATCCTTTGCTATTCTTTTAGATGAAAATAATATTTATCTGGCACATAGCACTGCACCCCAACTGCTTTTTAAATCTATTGTGCCTCTGCCTTCCGATGTTGTAACTCAACTGCAACGGGAAGGGCGTTTGCCTAATTCTCCTGTCAAAGAATTGGCAACTCATGAGTCAAAACTTAAGCAAGCATTGGATAAGAAACAGTCGTATTTAATTTCATCTTTGTCAGCAACAGGTAATCAGGTTAATCTGATTGCGATCGCTCGTTTAAAATATAAATCTTGGTCTGTGTCGTTCGCACAGCCCCTTGCTATTGCTCTAGCACCTGTAAAAAAGCAAATTCGTGACGCAATGTTTCTATTTGCAATTATTGCTGGAGTAGTGACAATCATCGCTTTTGCCATTGGGCAACTGCTCACAAAGCCAATAATTTACCTTACCAATATAGTTTTCCAGTTTACCGCAGGTAACTTAGATATCCGCGCCAAAATTAGCTCAAAAGACGAAATAGGTCAACTGGCAAAATCGTTTAACAACATGGCACTTCAGTTACAAACATCTTTTGAAACTTTGGAACAACGGGTACAGGAGAGAACAGCAGAGTTAGTCATTGCCAAGGAAAAAGCAGAAGTTGCTAATCAAGCTAAAAGTTCTTTTATTGCCAACATGAGTCATGAATTGCGATCGCCTCTCAATACTATTCTCGGCTTTTCTCAATTGATGTTACGCGCTAACAATCTCCCCGCAGACCAATATGAAAATGCAGGTATCATCTATCGTAGTGGTGATTATTTACTCACACTAATTAATAATGTTCTGGATTTGTCTAAAGTCGAAGCAGGTAAAACCACTCTGAATCCTAGCAATTTTGATTTGTATTGCTTACTGGATGATTTAGAAGATATGCTTCATTTTAGAGCAACTAATGCAGGATTAAAATTGATATTTGAACGAAGTGAAAATGTCCCGCGTTATATATGCACCGATGCCGTCAAGCTTCATCAAGTATTAATTAATTTATTAAGTAATGCGATTAAATTTACCCAATATGGATTTATTAGTTTGACTGTAGTTAATGAAAATAAAATAACAGAAGATATTTTTACCCTTAATTTTATAGTTCGTGATACAGGTGTAGGCATCGCAGCCACAGAATTGCCAAATTTATTTGAAGCCTTTACCCAAGCACAAGCGGGAAAAGAGATGCAAGAAGGTACAGGTTTAGGTTTAGCAATAAGTCGCAAATTTGTACAACTGATGGGTGGTGATATATCAGTAGAAAGTGAATTAGGAAAAAGTACAACTTTTCAATTTAATATTCAGGTTAAATTAGGTCAACTAACAAATACCAATGGTGCAGAAGTACGGCAGCGCGTGTTGGCACTTGCCCCCGGCCAGCCTACTTACAAAGTCTTAACAGTAGATGACAAATCTATTAATCGCCTATTACTAATTAAACTTTTAGAACCGTTAGGGTTTGAGATGAAAGAAGCCAGTAACGGAAAAGAAGCGATCGCTATTTGGGATGAATGGGAACCCCACCTGATTTGGATGGATATGCGAATGCCGATTATGGACGGTTACGAAGCCACAAAATACATCAAGTCCACCACCAAAGGCAATGCTACGGCTGTGATAGCTTTAACGGCAAGTGTTTTAGAAGAAGAGAGAGCGATCGTGCTTTCAGCCGGGTGTGATGACTTTCTGCGTAAACCTTTTACAGAACACAGTATTTTTGATACACTAGCGAAACATCTAGGTGTTAAATATATATTTGCTGAAAATAATTCTTCAAATCTGGAATATACAGAAGAAAATTCTTTAACATCTGATAATCTAATTTGTATGTCTCAAGAATGGATTAATCAATTTTATGAAGCTGCTTTAGAAGCAAATACTAATCTTGTCATGGAATTAATTAGCGATGTTCCCAAAACAGAAACTTTTTTAATCCAATCTTTAACAAAACTTGCCCGTAAATTTGAATTTGAACAGCTTGTTGATTTAGTTGAACCCCTATTAATGTAGGGGCAATTCACCAAAAACTCCATCCATTTCCTTGTGGGTGGAGTTTTTGGACATGGGGCATAAAGTATGGGAAAGAAGTTACACTGTTTGGCCTAAGTCGGCAGGTAGCTGTCCCTCTCCACCTAATCAAGGGGATAGAGTTTCCTCGCGACTTCCTATGAATTGCTCCTACTCGTTTGATCCAATTACTGACAAAACTTACTCGGCAATTTAAATTTGAGTAATTAATTGATTTAGCCGAATCTCTAATCAGCAATGAATCTTAATTTCCACAAAGAAAATAAAGGTAATATTCTCTTAGTAGACGATATTCCCGAAAATTTACAATTATTAAGCGATTCTCTTGTCAAACTCGGCTACACAGTTCGCAGTGTCACTAGTGGACAGATGGCACTAAAAACAGTAAAAGTGAAGCGACCAGATATCATCCTTTTAGATATCAAGATGCCAGAAATGGATGGCTATCAAGTCTGTAGAACTCTCAAAGCGGATGAAGTTTTACGCACTATTCCTGTCATTTTCATTAGTGCTTTAGATGATATTTTCGATAAAGTAACCGCCTTTGAGTCAGGGGGCATAGACTACATTACCAAACCTTTTCAGATGCAAGAAGTCGTAGCGCGTCTAGAAAATCAGTTAACCATTCAACGCCAGCAACGGCTTCTAGAACAAGAAAATATTAAGCGTAGGAAAACAGAAGAGATACTGTTTCAGTCCAGGGCAATGCTAGCCAGCATTTTGAATAGTTCACTGGATGGTATTGCTGCTATGCAAGCTGTCCGTAACCCCGCAACCGGGGACATCGAGGATTTCTGTTGTTTAGTTGTCAACCCTGTCATTGCCAGAGTCTTCGGCAGTAGCCGTGAAGATATGATCGGTAAATTACTACTCGAAAAATTATTAGCCCGTCTAGAACCAGAACTCTTTAATCACCTGATTAATGTCGTCGAAACGGGGGAACCTTTAAAACGGGATTTTTACCATCTATTAGGCAATTCTTGCTGGTATCACTTTGTGGCAGTAAAGCTAGGTGATGGGTTTGCTATTACCATACGCGACATTACTGGACGTAAACAAATTGAACTAGCTCTCCAAGATGCAAATCAGAAACTAGAACAACTGGTAAATCTAGATGGTTTGACTCAGGTGGCCAACCGTCGCTGCTTTGATGGACGACTGCAAGCAGAATGGAAACACCTTGCACGAGAACAACAACCCTTGTCACTGATTTTATTTGATGTTGATAAATTCAAATCTTACAACGACTACTATGGTCATCTTGGAGGCGATGATTGTCTAATCAGGATAGGACAAACAGTGCAACAGATGGTTTGTCGTCCTGGCGATCTAGTAGCGCGTTACGGAGGAGAAGAATTTTCGGTACTCCTCCCCAATACTGACTTAGTAGGAGCGATCAAAGTAGCACAAAGGGTTCAACAAGCAATTCACGATCAGGCCATTCCCCATGCACAGTCTGATATCAAGAATATCGTCACAGTTAGTTTAGGTATTACTTCTGTCATACCCACTTGCGACATCAAGCCAGATACACTCATCGCTTCAGCCGATAAAGCACTGTACAATGCCAAAGAAAAGGGGCGCGATCGCTATTGTACTCATTAGATATATAACGCCATGTACGACTTTCATTGATACCCAGTGTTCCCAGTGTTCTACCAACGATCGCTCCGGGTGTGGTTTTTGAAATCAGAGATTTTTGACGTGTTGGCGCAGCCCAACCTAGGCATCGCTTTATGCAATAAATCTATTCTTTTTGATGATGAAATCTAATTCCTAAAAAGATGTCATAAACAAACTCAAAAAAGTCCTTTTTCTGCAACAATCCTGAAGTTTGATAACAGCCTTTTTCATCTAACAGCGGCTTCATGACATAGTATGCAGGTTGGTAATTGTACCAAGGAATAGAAGGCCACAAATGATGAATTAAGTGGTAATTCTGTCCCATAATCAGAATATTGAGAACTTGGTTCGGGTAGACGCGAGCATTTTTCCAGCGATCGCGCTCCGCAAAAGGACGATGGGGCAAATAGTCAAAAAATAATCCCAGTGCTATGCCCACCACAAAAGCAGGTATAAACCAAAAATTCAGAATGTAACCCAAAAAGTGGTATTGCACTGATATATAAACAATTACACCGACAATTAAGCGGCTGATAAACCATTCTAATAGCTCATATTTACGCCACAATCGCCGTTGAAAGAAAAACACCTCATGGTACAAAAACCGTACCGCAATCAGCCACAGCGGGCCACCCGTAGAGACATAATGATCTGGGTCGTCCTTGGGATGATTGACATGTCCATGATGCTGTAAATGCACCCGCGTAAATACAGGAAAAGCAAAAGCTAGCATCAACGCACTACCATGCCCTAACATCGCATTCATTACCCGGTTGCGATGGGCTGATTGGTGACAAGCGTCGTGAATTACAGTCCCAGCACAATGTAAGGCAATAGTATTAACGCAAAAGCATAGCCAGTGCGGCCATTCCCAAAGCCAGTAACCAAAGTTGGATAACACCAGCATTGCCACAGCTACAGAAAACAGCAGCAGCGTGGGATTAAAATCACCAGGAGGCGCTAAAAATTCCTTAGGCGGGATTGTCAGTGGCTTTTGTGCCTCCGATGTGATCATCTCTAACATTGACTCCTTCTTGAGCAAACATTACGAATATACGATAAAGATTATAGAATAATAAAGTTTTGCAAAGTTCTGTATAGCAAGATTTATCCACAGCTTTGCATATCAGCAGATGAATAACGCTATGATTCCAGACGAGGGCTAGTCTTTACTAAGTAAGTGGGGTATGACAATCGACAAGAAGTTTATCGGATAAACTCCTTCATGGGGAGGATGGATACAAGATTGATGTACTATATCTAGTCTATCCCACAGCCCCACTCTCCCATAAACCCTCTCTAACTGCTTATATCTTATTGATATAGCAGTGACTGAAAAGGAGATGCCACTTAAGTTACGATGACTTCCCAGATAGCTCCCTAACTTCAGCCCCTATGCAATTAAGAGATTCTCTGCGCCGGACAAAAATTGTCGCTACTATTGGCCCCGCCACTAGCAGTCCTGAAATGCTCAAGGCGATTATTGAAGCGGGAGCCACGACGCTGCGGCTAAACTTCTCCCACGGAACTCATGCCGATCATCAGCGTAGTATTCGCTTAATTCGGCAAACCGCCTTTGAATTAAATCAGCCAGTGGCTATTCTCCAAGACTTGCAGGGCCCAAAAATTCGCTTGGGGAAGTTTGATAACGGGTCTATAGTTTTGGCAAAAGGCGATCGCTTCACCTTGACAAATCGTCCGGTGGTAGGTACTCAAGAAATTAGCTGCGTCACCTACGATTATTTAGCCGAAGAAGTCCCGGTTGGCGCAAAAATCCTCCTCGATGATGGACGAGTAGAAATGGTTGTGGAGGAGATTAACCGAGACAAAGGTGATTTGCATTGTCGCATCACCGTGCCTGGTAAACTTTCTAACAACAAAGGTGTCAACTTTCCTGGGGTTTACCTGTCAATTAAGGCAATGACCGACAAAGACCGAGAGGATCTGATGTTTGGTCTAGATCAGGGTGTAGATTGGGTGGCACTTTCCTTTGTCCGCAATCCGCAGGACATGATCGAAATTAAAGAACTAATTTCTAGTACAGGCAAGCAAGTGCCAGTGGTTGCCAAAATTGAAAAGCACGAAGCCATCGAACAAATGGAGGCGGTTCTGGCTTTGTGTGATGGTGTGATGGTTGCCAGAGGCGACTTAGGGGTTGAATTGCCAGCGGAAGATGTTCCCGTACTCCAAAAGCGGCTAATTGCCACAGCAAATCGTTTGGGGATTCCCATCATCACCGCTACTCAGATGTTAGATAGCATGGTGAGCAATCCCCGTCCCACTCGCGCTGAAGTATCGGATGTGGCAAATGCGATTCTAGATGGCACGGATGCGGTGATGCTATCTAATGAAACCGCTGTGGGTAGCTTCCCTGTAGAAGCAGTAGCGACAATGGCGCGAATTGCCGAGCGGATGGAGCAGGAAGAATCCCAACACTTAAACTTACGTTCTTCGAGAGATGCCCGACGCTCCATTCCCAATGCTATTAGTCAAGCTGTAGGTCAAATTGCCGAACAACTAGGTGCAGCGGCAATCATGACCCTAACGCAAACCGGCGCAACAGCTCGTAATGTCTCTAAGTTCCGTCCCAATACACCGATTTTGGCAGTGACACCCCATGTGAATGTGGCACGGCAGTTACAGATGGTATGGGGAGTCAAACCGCTGTTAGTACTAGGATTACCTTCCACAGGTCAGACATTTCAAGCTGCGATTAATGTGGCTCAGGAACTTAAGTTACTGTCTGAGGGAGATTTAGTAGTGATGACCGCTGGTACACTCCAGGGAATTTCCGGCTCCACAGATTTGATTAAGGTAGAGGTGGTGACGGCGATATTAGGTCACGGAATTGGACTGGGACAAGGTTCAGTGAGTGGTCGCGCACGGGTGGCTAATACTGGCATGGATGTTAGTAACTTTAATCCCGGAGACATATTGGTTGCACCTCGCACTAGTGCCGATTTTGTCGAGGCAATTCGTAAATCTGGTGGGATTATTACGGAAGATGAAAGTCTCACAAGTCACGCAGCAGTAATTGGCTTACGTCTTGGTGTGCCAGTGATTGTTGGTGTGAAGCAAGCAACACAAGCGATTCGGGATGGGGCAATTATAACGCTGGATCTACAACGGGGTTTGATTTACTCTGGGGCGGTGAGAACGTCTTAGGACTGGAGAGTGGGGAAGAAGCAAGGGTGCAGGGAGCAGGGAGCAAGGGAGAAGAGTTTCTCCTCTGCCCCCCGCCCCTCTATTAAACAGTTGCGATCGCAGCCCCAAGCCATCCAGCAAAGTTTTGCTGCTGTGTAGAATCAGGATGCTCAACAGGCTTTACCTGATATCGAGTGGGACGTGATGACGCAAGGGTGATGGAATAGGTACGCAGTTCATCTTGGTGGAAAACTGTGACTTGAATGGTATCGTTTGGTTGGTAATCTTTCAAGCGATCGCTTAAGCTACCCGCCGTTACCTTAATCCCATCAATTGCTAACAACTCATCACCTGCATCAATTCCCCCTACTTGTGCAGGTGAACCAGTCTCCACAAACTTAATTATCTCCCGCCCATTCTCTGTATTTATTCTCACTCCCAGGTAAGGTTCTTCCTGCTGCTCTGCTACTAACTGCAAGCCAAACGGTTCCAGATACTGATTAAACGGTAAATCCTCAGTACTATCAATGTAGCGTTTAAAGAAATCAGTCAAATCGATTCCGGCAACAGATTCTATAACTTCCTGTAACTGTTCTGGGGTATAGCCAATTTCAGCTTCCCCAAATTGCTGCCACATTTTCAGCATCACGTCATCAAGGGAGCGCTGATTTTTGTGAGTAGAACGAATCAGCAAATCCAGCAATAACGATACCATTTCTCCTTTTAAATAGTAGGAAATTTGGGAATTACCGCTATTGGCATCTGGGCGATAGAGTTTTATCCAGGCATCAAAACTTGACTCGGAAACGGGTTGTACCTTGCGCCCCGGTGTCATTTCATATCTGGTAATTTCCTTACCCAAGTTATTCAAATACGATTGAACATCATAAATTCCCGCCCGCAAAGGAATTAACAAGTCATAGTAACTAGTAGTGCCTTCACAAAACCATAATGATGGTGTGTAATTTTCTTGGTCGTAATCAAAAACCTCTAATGCTTTTGGGCGAATTCGCTTCACATTCCACAAGTGAAAGAACTCGTGTGCAACTAATTGGATAAAGCGATCGTACTTTTCTTGAGCGCGAAACCCAAAACGCTGGTAAATTAAGGAGCAAGAGTCTTTATGCTCCAAACCGCCAAAAGCTTGGCTAAATAAATGTAGCAGAAACACATATCGTTGATATGGCAAACCGCCGAACATCTGCGCTTCTACCTGAATAATTTTTTGGATATCAGCAATCAACTGCTGAACTTGGTAATTACCTTGCCCCCAGATTGCCAATTCATGGGGTTTTCCTAATACCTCAAATTTATATAATTGGTGGCGACCAATCTCAAACGGAGTATCAACTAGAGTATCAAAATCGCCAGCCAAGAAAGTATTCGTTTTCTCACCAACGGCTGGTAGCGCAGTAGTTACCTGCCATTCCGGGTGTGGTGGTACGATGGTGACGCGAATAGGCTGCTTCTCCCAGCCTGGTATTCTAAAAAATAGTGCCGCACCGTTGAAATAACCGTGAGTGGCATCTAAGTGATTTGTTCGTACCGATAGCTCATTCGCAAAAACGCGGTAACGTACAGTTAATTCTGAAACACTTATTTTGTCTATCTGCCAGTGATTTTTACTGATCTTCCGGCAAGGTAAAGGCTTATCCTCTGCAAAAGCCACAAAATCCTGTAAATTCTTGGCGTATTCCCGAACTAAGTAGGAACCAGGTGTCCACACGGGTAGTTTTAAATCGAGAATCGGCGAGTGGTAATCTACAACGCGTAAAGTCACCTCAAACAGATGGGTTTCTGGTTGGGGCATTGCCACTAGGTAATGAATCGTTGGCCCGGTTTCCTCGATGTAGGCATTGGGACGAGTTGCTGTTGCTTCAGTCATCTTGCGTGCTGAGTTAATAGTCGATAGGTAATTTCTCCTATCATGACAAATTTGCCTTTTAACTTTTGACTTTGATTTGCTGCGGCTGGTAGTCAGAACCAAGTTTATTGGCACTAAAGTCCATATACCGTACTTGATTTTCAAATCTCAAAGGCTAGTTGTTTGCCAAAAATTATTGAGTAGTCAGAATCTCGATGCCCCTCCAGGGGTTTAGCACTAGCAAATTATCATCTCCAACAATACACTCTGCTTGATCGCTGACTGCTAATTCCAGATATTTATTATCTTTTGAGTCTCGTGCCTTAAAGCAATCACACCTTGCCAGCCAAGTTCATCAACTGTTTGAAGTTCACAAGATAAATGATGTTGTTGGTACTATCAATCTTGATCCACCCTTTTTCATGCAGCTTTTCCATGATTTTGGTGGTTTCTTCAACGCCGATTTCTGTCACCTCTGCTAAATCTTTGAAGGGAATGTTAAAAATTTCTCTTCCTAAATCTGATTCCTGACCATAGCTTTCGCCTAAAGTCACTAAGGTATGGGCGAGTTTGACTGCTGGTGGTGAAGACCGCATTTGTAAGCGTAGGTTAATTTGCCGCAATCGCCGCACCATCAGTTGCAACATGCGGTGATGTAACTGCGGGTCTTTAAACAATATTTGAATAAAACGCTCTCTGGAGATACTCAGCAATTTCACGGGTGAAAGGGCAATGACATCGGTTGAGCGTGGAGATTCATCCAAAATTGCCATTTCTCCAAAAAAATCGCCACGACCAAAAATTGCCAAAGCTACTGAATCTTCCCCAACGGTACGCCGGACTTTGACCCAACCAGAAACCACGAAGTAAACGGCGTTACCCCAGGCATCTTCCATCACAACGGCTCGCCCTGATGGGTATTCATGTTCAATTGCAACATTGAGCAGCCATTCCAAAGTCTGTGGATTGGCTGTACTCATTAAGGGGAAAAGTTCACTAAAAACCTCAGTTAGCATGAAATATTTGCAAGAAATGGATTCAAGAGCGGGAAATTAACTTTGCTACTATAAGTTTGTTTAAACCGTAATCTTACTCAGAATACGATCGCAAAATTTGTATTTATTTAAGATGAACCTCTAAGCTTGAACGGTCTAAGGTTCGATTACAACATAACAATTATGTATGCGATCGAAATCAGCGTTTTCACTGACAGACCGATGAATTGCTAGTTGTTGGTGGATTGCTATCTAGTGCCAGTATTTTGATCTGTTGATCTAAATTTTTCACTAATTGATTCAGGGTAACCAAAGCCTCTAATTGCTGAGGCTCAAGCCTGGGATTTAGTAAAAGCCGTTCTTGTAGATCATGTAACTTGATGCTTAGTTGCTGAGAAATTCCTAAGGCATCGCGGCCCAGACGCGCCAACTGTTGTTGTTGATAAAATTTTAATGCTGCTCCCCGTAACACTTGGAGTGTTGCCTCTTCGCCGTAGGTTCCCGGCATGACTCGCAAGCGTAATAATAAGCGATTTTTTTGATATACGTATTCTTTCTCTACCTGTTTTGGTTCTGCAACCGTGGTGACAGGTAGGGAAGCAAACCGCTTTAATTCATTCAGTACTCCTTGGAAAACCGAGAGCGGCAGTTTGTCTAATACAGACTGTAAAACTCCATTGTCACTCCACAGTATTCTGCCTTGGTAAGCTTGTCTTTCTAAATACAGCCGACCAATTCCCCCAGCTAGGATTCGCCCTAGTAATTCTTCTAATAATTTCTTGGGTGGTAATGTTGGCAGCACCTCAATAGGACTAAATAGTTCGGGAACTGGCGTGGGTAAAATCGGTAAATTGTTTAGTGCTGCTGCTTTGGAAGTCTGGTTCTCTTCACCTCGGGAAATAGGGGGTAAGAATGTCGTAGTTTGAGATAATTGGTCTAGCTCTGGGATCGGAGGCAAGTCTACGCGCTGCCCAGAATGTTGACGCTTTTGTGTTTGAAATACCATCAATATTGGTTGCTGATTTGATTCCGAGTCAGTATCTAGGGGAGGAATAGGTGTATCAGCAATGCTAGCTGGGCTATTTGTTGAAGGAGAGTCCACTGTTGGCTGATGCACTTGTTGGGCATCTAGCTGAGATGTATTCTTATGGTTGAGGTAGGCTGAGAGTATTCTGCGGTGAGCGTCGGCTGCGATCGCCTCAATCACCATTGTGTAATTGATATAAGACAAAATGCCACCAATATAATCTAGGGCCTCGCCCTCTTGCGGATGAACCATACCTAGCAAGAGGTTTTTGTCTTCTAATCCCAAGGGCAAAATCTGGTGGTAGAGGCAAGCTTCAAAGGACAAAAGACTATCAATCAGTTGGAATATTTGCTCGCGATCGCCTCCTTCTTCCCACCTAGTTTGTGTAGCGGTTAGCACTGGTAACCCATTTACTGTGGTATCTGTTAGTTCACCCTCTGAAGACAACATAGGTTTGATTGCTTGGTGTTTATTTATATAATATTTTGCCTTTAATTTAGTAGGTAGTTAATAAAGATACTTTGTTGGATTGTTAAAATTTCAATTATATATACCTAAGTAGACGTAAGTAGAAGATGAATTTTAGATTGTGGATTGGGGATAATATTGAGTTTTGACGGGGACAAGGAGGACAAGGGGGCAATTTTCTCCCTTGTCTGCTTTGTCTCCCGCCACCTTAATCGATCAGCTAGATTCCTCACAGCTTACTCCTGGGTTCTTAAAGCTTGGGCTGCAAGATAGACTTTTGTCCATTCGCCTAACACTTGATGGGTTTTGAGTTTTAACTGTTGGGCTATTGTTTCTATTGAGTTTCCCGCTCTCCGCAAATCTAGAATCTGCCGCCCCAGAGGAGTTAATTTTTCATCAAGTTGCTGCCATTGGTTTTGCGTTAACCCCAAGTTATGTTCTTGCAAGGAAATTGAGAGCCAGTTGTCTACGAGTTCTGGTTTCCCTTTGAGAGCAAAAACACGTACAGCATGGTAACTAATTTTTTCTCGCAGACGGTAGACTTCTTTTGTCTGCTTATTTAATCTCTGGGCAATCTCTTCTTGGGACTTACCTTGAAGATACAGTCGTAGCCATTCGACTGCATCTGCTCCCAGATTTTCTTGTAAATAATTTTCAAACTCTTTTTGTACTGATTGACGCAGTGCTTGTTGTTCCTCTAGTTGTTGTGCTTCTTGATATTCGGCGATCGCCTGACTATCGACTAAGTTCACTCGATTGTCATTGTCGTCTGTGAGAACTTCTTCGGACACCAGTCTAATCAAGTCACGACCCGGCACTTGGGTTAAGCCACCGCGCTGAGTGCGACGTAAATAATTCACAAATCGGTAAGCTAATAGGGGTTGATTGCGTACTGGTCGCAGACAATATTCTTCTACACTGGCAAATAGCAGAGCATCCCCCAGTCGTCTATCAGTTGTATATTTGGCAATATCAACCATTTGTTGTTGTATCTGGCTATCGCTTTGGAGTAATTCTTGGAGGACTTCTTGTAACACATCCATTACACTCCGCTGGCGATCGCGGCTCAGGGAAACCCAAGTCTGAATCTTATTCCGTAATGTTACTAAACTCCCCAATCGGGTTATCAAGTTGCGATAAGCACGTTCTCGCCCCAGCCCCAAGTAGCGTTGACGTAAAATCCTCCAGCGATATTCCATCGCTTGCTTGGCGATATCGAGTTCTTTCGGATTAAACAGATCAAACCGTTTTGAGTCAGATCCCAACAGCCAGAGAACGATGCTTTCTCTAGTAGCTTCATTTTGGTCTGGACATTCCACAGCCAAGCGCTTTCGCCAATCTAGAGCCAGTTTTTCTACATCCGTTGTCATAGTGAGATTGCATTCCTCGAAACTCAATTTTGAAGTTTGCATTACAACCCCCATTCGCCCCACCTAATTGTTTAACTGGCAGCTGCCCCAGATTTCATGAATTTCATGAATTTCATGAAAATAGCTCAGTGATTCTACTTTTATTACGTCTTAATTCACTAAAATTATGCAGAAATTTCTACATTAATGTTTTGCTTTTAATTTAAAATGCCCATAACCCTTGCCTATAAAGCATTTAGGTCAAGTCTGTTAATTTAAACTTTTTGTAAAGTTATGTTTTTTAACTGAGAACAGAAATCTGCCTAGAGTGGTGAGGATACACCTTTACACGAGATGGATCGGGGAAATCTGACATTTTGTAACAGATACAACGAACGAATCTAATTTAACTCAATGTCTGACGTTATTTCACCCGTATAAGTTTCAACCTTCTACAATCCTTTACATAGGAAAATACTTAGTTAAATCTCAATATGCTTGATGTTAGTGATATTTTGCCCCGGAAGGTTCTCCCAACCTACGCCATCGCTTCTCCTGTTCGGAGACACTTCGACCTAGGAGTAAAAGTCGGCAGAGAGAGCCAGACGCCAGTCACCTGCGACGGGAAACTTGTCTTCAGTGCTGGCTCTTCTTAAAATGGGCTTAATCCCTCCTTTTTAAGGAGGGTTAGAAAGGATTAAGCCTTACTAGATCCTATTAAGTTAAGTTTCGTAATATTTTTGATTTTATTAAATCTATATATGTAAATTAGCGGTTATTCTTAAAACTTTTAGATTTCCAAAAATGAATAGTCAACAGTCAATATTAATTTTGACTATTGACTCTGATTGTTGCTTTCCCTCTGCTTCAAAATTCAACTTATGCAAAATTTAAAAACAGAAAGAATGCAACCCTCTAAAGTTTTGATGGTCAGAAGCCTGACAAAAAACTTCTCTTTAAATTCATTTATGGGAAGTTTTTGTTTTGAATTCCCCCGCAGGAGGTTAAATCTATCGATTGTTCGATCTAACAATGGGATTTTCTACAGATTCTCGATAACCTTGGACTTGTTCTGTATAAGCAATTGGTAGAACAGCTTCAACGTTTTCATGGGGACGAGGAATAATCACCCAAGATTCAAGTGTACCGCCATAAACATTTTCTGCGGCTTCAACACCGGCAGCCATAGCGGCTTTTACTTCAGAAACATCGCCACGAATATTAACTGTAAAACGAGCGCTACCTACTCTGATATAACCAACGAGGGTAACTCGACCAGCTTTTACCATAGCATCTGCTGCTGCTAGCACCGCAGGAAAACCTTTAGTTTCAAGTGCTCCAACTGCCTGTAATGACATTATTAATCTCCTGTATGAATAAACTGGGGGCTACAAGTTAATTGTACGAAGCTTCGCTACAGATTTTGATAGCAAAATTGCTTAGAACATACGGAAAGGTTCTGATTCCTCGGTGAAATGGATTGGTAATATGGTTTCCACATTTTCCGGGGGATTAGGAACGATGTAGTAGGTAATTACTGTACCAACTTTTACTTCCTCTCCCGCTACGATTCCGGCTTCAACAGCTCTATTTACTTCAGAAACGTGTCCCCGGACGGCGACTAACAAGCGAGCACTTTCCGCTTGACCATAATACACAATTGTGACTGCGGCAGCTTTGACCATTGCATCTGCTGCTGCTAAAACACTAGGAAAACCTAAAGTTTCAATTACGCCAACCGCCATTGGCATGGCATTAGCTCCTGGATTAAGGGATAAGCGACTTTAATTGTACGTGGGTTTAGTCCCCATTTTGACATTTTGGAAAACTTTCTTTGATGCCATATTTTTTGGGGAGTGGGTAGAGACGCGATTGATCGCGTCTGTGATTAATCGCGTCTGTTGGGAGTTAGAATATTTTGATAACTCACTGGTTTAAGTTTTATATATTACAAATAATACCTCAGCATCTTAGATTGTGTAACTTTATTGTTTAACAAAATCAGTTATGCATCGAGGCAAGCTAGTACGATAAACTGAAATTTATGTTTCCGAATTTTCTTCCTACGGCAGTTGAGCAACTCACAGAACCTACTTCGATCGCACTAGCTCGGAGTATTCAAACAACTGCGATCGCTACTCCTTTAATTAATCAACCAGTTACCACAACCTATGTCAAGCAAGGAAGTGGTGGAACTCCTATTTTATTAATTCACGGCTTTGACAGTTCTGTATTAGAATTTCGGCGGCTTTTGCCACTGCTTTCTGGAAATAATGAAACGTGGGCAGTGGATTTGTTGGGTTTTGGATTTACAGATAGACTCTCAGGAATTACCCATAGCCCAACTGCGATTAAAACCCATCTTTATTATTTCTGGAAAAGCCTGATTAACCAACCTGTAATTTTGGTGGGCGCTTCGATGGGAGGGGCGACAGCGATTGATTTTACACTGACTTACCCGGAAGTGGTAAAAAAGCTGGTGTTAATTGATAGTGCGGGGTTAGCGGGTGGTTCACCATTGACTAAATTCATGTTTCCCCCGTTGGATTATTTAGCAACTCAGTTTTTGAGTAATATGAAGGTGCGCGATCGCGTTTCTCGCATTGGATATAAAAATCAAAGTCTTGCCTCTGTCGATGCACTGTGTTGTGGCGCATTACACCTACAAATGCCCAGTTGGAATCAAGCTTTGATTGCTTTCACTAAAAGTGGTGGTTACAGTGCATTTAGATTTAAAACACTATCACAAATTGTGCAGCAGACGCTAGTTTTGTGGGGCGATTCTGATAAAATTTTGGGTACTAGGGATGCCACAAGGTTTAAAAGAGCAATTCCACACAGTAGCCTCATTTGGATTCAAGATTGTGGGCATCTCCCTCACTTAGAACAACCACAAATCACTGCCCAGCATATTTTAAACTTTTGTGGTGAATGATATTAAGTTATCACAGATAATTTCTAATAGTTTCAACCATTACTTTCCAATCTTCTGGATGGTAAACACACTTAGTTTTGATTTTAATTTTTATAGCATTTTTAATGTGAATTCGACGCCTCATATAGTGTCTGTCTCATTAGCCCAATCAAAAGACTTCTAAGAGGTTTTGCTTAGTAAAACCGTCCTTCTCCGAGCCTGAGAGGGACAAACTTGAACTTTTATTGATGACGGCTTGTACAAAAGCCATTATTTTCTTCCTGTTACTTTCACCTAATTTTAGGGAACTATATAGCTCAATACAGTTCAGTCAAGGATTGCTTGTGGAAATTTAGTATGTGTAGAGACCTTGTATTGCAACCTCTTGGAGCTAGGTTAAAGGTATTTCTATATAGCTATAGCCATGCAGATAATCTGGATAGATTTGAAAAGTTGTAGAAAGTCATTTTATAGAGAAATAGCTATGAAAATAGAAAGAAATAATAGTCTGGACATCTTAAAAGCACTAAGCATTGCTTTTGTTTTAATTTGGCATTTACGACCATTTCAATTTATTATAAATAATTCTACTCATGTTACCGTATTTCTTATAGCCAAAATTATTAGGGATTTGGAACTGCAATTATCTTTAACAGCCGTTCCGATTTTTTATATTGTTTCTCTTTATTTATTTTTTCAAAAAACAAGTGGTGTAAAATACTTTCAGACAAGAATTACTAAGCTAATTAAAATTTATTTATTTTGGTTGATTGTTCAAAATATATTTTTTATTGTAGCTACGAGAGAAATTCCTAATTTTTCATGGGAACTCATTACAGGTTTAGAACCAAGCTTACCAATTGTCGGTGATTCAGTTTTCTATTTTCTATTTAATCTTATTTGTTTAACAACTTTGGCTTTTTTATATCAACTGATAAAATCAGATTCTCTAAAAAAAATTGTATCTTATACAGTAGTAATATTTTGTTTGTTTTATTTTGAAGCCAGTTGCTTACTCAATATCAGTATTCCTTATTATTGGCTAATAAATTTTGTTATTTATGTTCCCATAGCTTTTTACTTAGCTAAATTTCCCGCTCAAGTATTAAGATTCAAATTTTACTACTTAATAGCATTTATATTGTTTTCATTCCATGACATCTATTTGCGTACATTTGGCTATTACTCAAGTATCTATGGAAGAATTGCCATTATTTGTGGAGCCATGACTATTTTCTGTTATGTTTTTTCCCAAAAAGAAATAAAAGATAATTTATTAGTACAAAAACTATCCAAATACTCTCTTGGTTTATTTTCATTACATAAATACTGGCAATATTTGTTCTTTTTGTTAATTAATAATTATAAAATTGCCATAAATACAGGAGCTTTTGGAACTCCTTTGAGTACAATCTTTCTAACTGAAGGATTTGTTGTTGTATTTTTTACTGTGTTATCAATTTATTTATTAAAGTTAACTCGTTTAAAACAGTTTGTTATTTAGCCAATCGATTCAGCAATCAAAAACCAATCCTCCAGTACCCTTCCCTGGTAGGGAAGGGGGAGCGAAAATTAATTGGCTCTAGTCAAGTAACCACATCTCATTAGAACTATCAGGATACTCATTTGGTTGATTTTGTGGTTGATTTTGAGCTAGTGTTTCTGATGAGCGATGTGATTTTTTGTAGTTAAGTGGATTGTAGTGTTCTTTTACAGGTTTTATAGCACTAGTTTCTTTTACAGCTACAGCAAGTTTAGATTTATCTTCTGCTGTTTGTTTTAAAGCATTAATTTCTTCTATAAGCTGGGAATTTGCTTCTGCGAGTTGCAGTGCTGTTTTTTTGGTTGCGTCAAGTTCTTTTGTTAGCTGTTCTAGTAATGATTTTTGTTCCGATACGAATGTTTTTTGTTTAGATAATTTTGATTGCAAATCAGCAACTTCCTGTTCCAGAGATGCTTCTTTTTTGTGGCTTGTTTCTAGATTACTTGTCAACTCTTTAACAGTTGCTTCTAAATCAGCCTTAGTGGGACTTGTGCGCTTAGTAGAAGTTAGTTCAGGTGTCTGTGCTGAGGATTCCTCATCAGATGAAGCCTGTTCTTCGGGAATTTTTTCTGCTGGAACTTCGATCGCAGATTCACCATCTGGAGGTGTAAATTTTTGTGCCTCTTCTTGTAGTAAGTCAGAGAGACTTTGTTTCCTAGCCATTATTATTTTCTCCAATCACGCTGTAATTCATCAGCTGCACGGCGGTAGTCTAATTCCGCCTCCCGTGCGTTTCCTCCTCGCCATTGAGTAATCGCTACACCTTCAAGTGCTGCTCGCTCATGAGCTTTATAGGCACGGATGAAGGTATTACAAGTAGGAATACCTAAACGAGTGAGAGTGTTTTTTGCTTCTACTGCTTCCCCCAGACTGCGCGTATCGACTTTGGTGAGCAATACCCGATGGGCGGTTCCCAAGGGGATGACGGCTTCCTTGACTGTTTCCACGAGGACAGCTAAATCCATTGCGGCTGGGGGTGTAGGCAAAACTAGATAATCTGCGATCGCAACTACCGCCACTAATGCTTCAGAGCGCAGGGCGGGAGGTGTATCCACCACTACTAAATCGTAACCTGTTATCTTTGCTAAATCACCTAAAAGTGTGGGATCTGTTTCTTGAGATAAATCAAATCCCATTCCCTGCTGACTGCGCCCAAACCACCAACTGGCAGAACCTTGAATATCTGCATCAATCAGCAGCACCTTTTTTTTCTTCGCAAAGTTTGCAGCCAGATTGACTGCGGTAGTCGTTTTACCGACTCCTCCTTTACCGTTGAGAATAGCGATGATTTTTGGCACTGCTTTAGCTAGAAAAAAGGAGTAGGGAATGGGGAGTAGGGGAAAAAATCTGTTTTATGTTTGGTTGTGGGATTTTTTGATCGTGGACGAGTAGTGAGTTATTCATTAGGAGTTAATTAGTTATTATCCTTTTTTCCCACTCTCTACTCCCCGGTGCCCACTCCCTACTCTCTATTGATGAATATACCGCTTTCTGTGTCCCTAAATATCATGAAAACTCGTAACAATAAAATTCATCAGCCATCAATTCCCCAAAATTCTATGACAGCAACTTACAATTTGCCTGATGGGCCTCAAATGCCGCGCTGGCTGCGGATGATCAAGTTTATTGGTCAGCCAGTGAAGTATGTGGATGATTTTGCCAAAATCTATGGCGATACTTTCACAATCAGGAGTAGTCGGTCTGATAACCATCTTGTGTACTTTAGTCAACCCCAAGCGCTTGAGCAGATTTTTACTGCTGATTCCAGCCATTTTGAGGTTGGCAGGGGGAACGTAGGACTAAGTTTTTTGCTTGGCGATCGCTCCTTTATGTTATCAGATGGCGATCGCCACCAGCGGCAACGGCAACTCTTAGCTCCTCCCTTTCATGGCGAAAGGATGCGGGCTTATGGCCAAGAAATCCGAGAAATAACCCGACAGGTGAGTAATGAATGGCAAATTGGCAAACCTTTTAATATCCGTGAGTCGATGCAAGAAATTACCTTGCGTGTTATTCTGCGGGTTGTATTTGGTTTGAATGATGGACAGTTGTTTGAGGAACTGAGGCGATCGCTAAGTGACTTACTAGACTTCATCACTTCGCCTATAATGTCCAGCGCCTTCTTCTTCCAGTTCATGCAAAAAGATTTCGGTGCGTGGAGTCCGTGGGGCTGGGTTCTGCAACAACGGCAAAAAATTGATCAACTGATTTATGCTTTACTTCGAGAACGTCGGGCCCAAGCCGAACAAAATCGCCAAGATATCCTAAGTTTGATGATGGCGGCTCGTTACGACGATGGTCAAGGGATGTCAGATGAAGAATTACACGACGAGTTAATGACACTGCTAGTTGCGGGACATGAAACTACCGCTTCTGCATTGACATGGGCTTTTTACTGGATTGACTATTTACCAGAGGTGCGTGAGAAGTTGCTACACGAACTCAACACCATTGGAGTTAACCCAGATTTGAGTAGTGTGGCCAAATTGCCCTATTTGACAGCAGTTTGCCAAGAAACACTGCGAATTTACCCAATTGTCATGACTGCTTTCCCGCGGATTGTGAAAACTCCAATTACAATTATGGGCTACGAACTGCGAGAGGGAACGGTAATAATCCCCAGTATTTATTTAGCGCATCATCGAGAAGAAGTTTATCCACAATCCAAACAGTTCAAACCAGAACGCTTTTTAGAAAGACAATATTCACCTTATGAATATTTACCCTTTGGTGGCGGTAATCGTCGCTGTATTGGGATGGCATTTGCCCAGTATGAAATGAAAATCGTCTTGGCAACTGTTTTGTCAGAATTTCAAGTATCGCGAATGAATAAGCGTCCTGTGCGTCCTGTGCGCCGTGGGTTAACTTTAGCCGCACCCGCCGGAATGCGGATGGTTGCAACACCTCAAGTTAAGCGTGCGAATACGCCAGCCCTCGTTTAGGCAACTAGGGTGGGGATTTTTATCCCCACCCTACTATCGTGTAATAATTACGAGATATCCTGATTCTCTTGCTTCTGGGCGAGTTCTTCATAATGTTCTTTGTCGCGGTATTTAATTGTTCTCATCGGTTGATTCCCAACAATTGCTAAAGGTTCAACATTAGCAGTTACAACCGTACCAGCCGCCACAATCGCACCATCTCCAATGGAAACTCCGGGAATAATTAAAACATTGCCGCCAATCCAAACATTGCGACCGATAACTACAGGCTTATGAATGTAGACGTTATGTTCATAGGGCAAATCATTACTTTGATAGTCATGATTTGCAGACAGAATAACAACGTTAAATCCAAGTGTTGTATTGTCGCCAATTGTAATTCCGCCACGTCCATCTAATATGACATCTTGTCCAATGTAGACTTTATTTCCCAGAGATACATTTTGCGGGTGTTCAATTCTCAAGTCTCGCTTAAATCGTAGACCTGAGCCACTAAATTTTAATTGACTCTTCAGTTCTTGATGCTTGTAGCGCCTGATTTTGGTTTCTAGATATTCTCCCCACCGTACCAGACGAGGTACTAACCATTGTTCCAATAGCCGCTCTAATTTATTTGTAATTTTATTTTTGATCTCTTTCATAAAACCTCACGGAAGTTTAAGAACTTTCTGGCTTTCAACCAGGGAAAGAAAACGACGCAGGTACTTTAGCACCCTTCATATTTATTAGTTTTCCCCAATGAGAGTATTTTCTCTCGTGTGAATACCCTTTATTAAAAATCTGACTAGACAATGCCCATAATAATTTCCTAATTTGCTAAGATCATCTCCTATCCGACCAAAAACCAAAAGATACTGCTATGAAAAAATACTATTTAATAAAAATTTATGCACATCATCAGTCGTGCAAGACTTTCTGAGTTCTGGGAAAAGCACTCTAATGCACAAACTAGCCTACGCTTATGGTACAAACTTACATCTGTAGCAGAGTGGCAGAATTTGGTAGAGTTACGCCAAACTTTTCCATCAGCAGATCAAGTTGGTAATTTCACAGTTTTTAACATCAGTGGTAATAATTATCGACTGATTACTTTAGTGGATTACGAATATCAAAAAGTTTTTATTCGCCATATACTGACACATGCCGAATATGACAAAGATGACTGGAAAAATGATCGTTGGTTCGCTTGATGCTAACCATTCTCTTAGGGTAACATTTTAAAAAATCGTTTTTAGTGATTGAAACCATTAGATATTTGAACAGCAGTATAAATATAATTTCTAAGTTATAATAAATCAAAATCCCTATTAGGGATTGAAACTGTTAGATATCTGGATGGTAATATGAGCCAAAGTGTTTGAGTTACAATTAATCAAAATCCCTATTAGGGATTGAAACACATCAGATATCTGGCAAAATGACCCCTGAAACACGTGTTACTAAAACGTATATTAAATTACTCAAATCTTTTCCTCCTCGTCCCATAACTTCCGAGGAAGAATTTCTGGCTACGCAAGAAGTCATTGATTCCTTGATTGATAAAGGTGAATTAACACCAGATGAACAAGACTATCTCAATGTTTTAGGTACTCTGGTTTATGAGTATGAACAAAAACATCATTCTATACCTGATATTCATGGCGTAGAATTACTTCAAGCGTTGATAGCCGAATTTGGTTTGCGACAGAAAGACTTAATTCCTATCTTTAAAACCGAGTCTATTGTATCTGAAGTTTTGAGTGGACAGCGCAAGCTGACAGTTAACCATATTGGCAAACTTGCGGAGTTTTTTCATATTTCCCCAGCTGCTTTTTTTGAATCATAAGAGTGAAAACTTTACAGATCCTCATCGCGTCCAGACTTGACAGCAAGCCAACTGATGTAGCAAGATTCATTTAAGTCCCTTTCGTCCCACATCTCGAAGTGGGTAGGAGGCAATGCATGATTGGCAGTATTTCTTTAACCACGATCGCAGCAATTTAAATCAAGGCATTTACCGCATCTTTGAGCCGGAGTGGAAAGCAGATATTCTCCACTGGTTCAGCCAAGAGGATGTGGATAAGCAGCAAAAAGAAGATTTTATCCAAGCTTTAATAGATTTTGATGACGGTTGCGGAGATTTTTATCGTTATCGCGCCTACTTTTTGGCAGCTGAGGCTTTATCCCAGTTCCCAGAATGTAGCTTGGGTGATGCAATTGTAGAACAACTGCTCAAATGGAGTTATGCCTATTTTCGGCAAGATAAGCGAGATTGGCAGATACTACCAAAACCATTGGTGAAGACAGCCAGAAAAACTCTGGAATTAACTGACAGAAAACGAGTAATTGCTGCCTTTGTGCATTTGGTTCATACTACTGAAAGTCGCACAGTTCTTAGACTTGCAGCCGAGAAGCTAGGAGAACTCGATTTGAGTAATAAAAGTGCGATCACAGCTTTATTACTGCTAATGAAGCAAGATAAATCTGACTATTGGTGGTTTGGAATTGGTAGCTTAGGGAAAATTGGCTATGGTAATGAAACTGCGATCGCTGCTTTAATCAAATTTATTAAGATGAAGCCTGATGAGATCACAACAAATGGGTACTTGACTTTAGAAGATATATATCAGGATGCGATTAGAGCTTTAGGAAAGATAGCTAATGGCAATCGAATTGCGATCGCTACCCTGATTGATTTCATCCAAAAGTACAAAGATGATGTGATTTTTTTACATGCAGCTAAGGCTTTATGGGATATTGATCCAGGTAATGCCATAGCGTTAAATACTTTAGTCCAGATTCTCGAAACTACTGAGACTCCATCTTTGCTCGATATGTCTATCGCATATCTAATGGCAATTGACCCAGGTAACAAAGCTGCAATTACTATTCTAACTGAGAGAATTAAAACCACTCAGAATGAATTATTGCGCCGTAGAGCTACTTTTCGTCTAAGAGAATTGGATTCAGGTAATAGAGTAGCAATTAACACTACGAACTTAACAAGGCTAACACCAGCTGTTGAAAATAAACAAACATTCTGCCAAATAAGTCAAAATTTTGAGGAAATATCAGTTGGTGATGAAACTGCGATCGCCTCGTTAGTCCAAACCATAGAGACAACATTGAGCGAAGAAATAAATTTTTTCGCAATCAGGGATTTGGGAAAAATTGCTGTGGGTAATTCAATTGCGATCGCCTCTTTGATAAAATTTTTGCAGATTAACCAGGGTGATACAATCTGCTTTGATGCAGCTCAGGCTTTATGGCAAATCGATCCAGGTAATGCAGTTGCACTCAAGAGTCTAGCCTATATCCTCGAAACTTCTGCAAGTGCATCTCTTATAAATCGCGTTGTAACGTATTTACTGAAAATCGATCCAGAAAATAAAACTGGAATCGCTATAGGTAATAAAGTGGCTATCACAACGTTATCCCAGATATTTGAAACTACTCAGCATCAAGCCTCTGAGGATGAATATCTTTTAAATATCGCAGAAACCTTAACAAACATACTCAAAAGCGAACATTTACCCGAACTTGTCATAGCGTTAAAAGACTATTTGAGCGAACCATGTTACAAAAATAGTTCTTATTGCTACGAGGCTGTGTTTAACATTATCTGGCATTGTGCCGAGAATATGACTTACCAAGATTTCTACAAAGCAATCAACTAAACAATAAGCGCAGAGTTCTTCCTCTTCCTTTGTGAACCTCTGCGCTTCCCTCCGCGCTCCTTTGCGTTAAAAAACAATTTCCCCCCTCATCCTCTCTTCCAGCACATCCAATAACCCATCCACATCTTTCCCAACTTCCTCAAAACAAATCGGTGGCGCTGGTTCCGGTGCAAACTGAATTAACTTAATTTCCCCCTTCCCAATCCCAATCATCACAACTTCCACTTCCGGCTTATGATTCTCAACAATTCCCAATATTTCTTGCAGCCGATTCTCAACTCTAATATTTAAATTCTCTATCTGTACTTTCGGACAATAAACAAAATGCGGTGTTGGTTGCAAATCAATACCAACAGTACCCTTACTATCACCATTTGCTAACCACAATCCCCAAAACAGCGCCGCCAACTCTTGCTGATTTGCTTTCACAAACTTATCCAACTGGCGACGCCACTTGTTATCACCTGATTCTGGTTGACTATTACCAAAAAACATAAATAATTCGTAATGAAGACACAGACAATAGGCGAAACTTATCTCAAACCTGACTGTACACGCCAGAGACCGGAATAAATCCCGTCTTGCTCCAGCAATTGCTCATGGGTTCCCGACTCTACTAATTTCCCATGTTCCATGACATAAATGCAATCGGCATTGCGGATGGTGGAAAGACGATGAGCGATCGCAATTGTAGTTCTATCTACTGTAATCCGTTCTAGCGATCGCTGGATTGCCGCTTCTGTCTCATTATCTACCGCCGAGGTTGCTTCATCTAAAATCAAAATTGGTGGATTCTTTAAGACTGCGCGTGCGATCGCAATCCGTTGTCTTTGCCCACCAGATAACTTTTGTCCTCTTTCCCCCACAATTGTCTCATAACCTTCGGGCAAGTTAATAATAAATTCGTGCGCCTCAGCTACCTTCGCCGCCGTGATAATCTCTTGCTCTCTAGTCTCAAAACTACCATAAGCAATATTCTCCGCTACAGTGCCATGAAATAGAAAGACATCTTGACTCACCAAACCGATGCAGCGGCGTAAATCTTGCAAATTCAAATTTTGCAAATCAATGCCATCCAGAGTAATGCTTCCAGCTTGCACTTCATATAACCGCAACAAAAGTTTGACTAAAGTACTTTTACCAGAACCGGTAGAACCGACAATTGCAATGGTTTTCCCCGCCGGAATATCCAAAGACAGATTTTTAATCACTGGAAATCTATCTTTATAGGCAAAATAAACATTGTTAAATTGCACTTCACCGCGTACTTCATCCACAGGTAACGCTACATCACCGGTATGAATAGCGATAGGAGTATCTAACAAATTCATAACTCGATTAGTAGAAGCCATTGCCCTTTGATATTGGTCAAAAGTTTCGCCTAATCTAGTTAAAGGCCACAGCAATCGCTGGATTAAAAACACTAATACGCTGTAAGTACCTACAGACATGGCTCCAGAAACCGCTGCCATCCCGCCATACAAAAGTAATGCCGTGAAACCCACCAAAATCAGCATCCGAATTAGCGGTACAAAAGCAGCAGAAAGAGTAATTGCTTTAGAGTTACTGTGGCGATAAGCGTCACTATCTAATTCCAAACGAGAGGCTTCATAAGCTTCAGATGTGAAGCTTTTAATAGTAGTAATTCCGCTGATATTGTTCGACAACCGCGAATTGAGAAAACCTACCTTTTCGCGGACATCAGCGTAGCGAGGCGCAAGCAGTCGTTGGTAAGCAAAAGAACCCCAGAGGATAAATGGCATCGGTGACAAAGCCATCCACGCTACACTAGGAGCCAGAATAAAGAAAGCAGCGCCAATAATTAGAACCGTTGCAGAAACTTGGATAATATCATTCGCTCCTCCATCCAAAAACCGCTCTAATTGGTTAATATCATCACTGAGGATAGACATTAAACCGCCAGTGCTGCGTTCTTCAAAATAAGCCAATTCCAACTCTTGCAAATGTTTGTATGCATCCAAACGCAAGTCATGCTGAATATTCTGAGCCAAATTCCGCCAAAGTCGAGCGTAGGCATACTCAAAAACCGATTCTAGTATCCAAATGACCACAGTTAGGAAGGAAATAATCAAAAATTGTCCAAAGACATCCCGTACCCCTAACTGTGCAATTATGGAATCCTGTTGCTTAACTACCACATCCACCGCCACGCCAATTAAGCCGGGTGGTGCCAAGTCGAAAAATTTATTGAGGATAGAATAAGTAGTCGCCAGCCAAATTTGTTTACGATATTGGTGTCCATACTCAAGCAAACGCTGGAGAGGATGCATTGAATGTTTACGCCTTCTTGATGCCCGATGAGATTTTAATGCAGTAGCCACGGCTTTTTGCGGTTTCGTGTCACTGATATTACCACGGAACAAAGTCTTGAGTCTTAAATCCTGAGTCTGAAGATTGATTCAGACAGACTAATGAGAAACTTAAACTAGTAACTGAGTTTACTCAAAGACTGGGAACAAGGGGAATAACCATGCTTAATGACCAATGACAAATGACAAATGACCAATGACCAATGACTAATTCATATTGGAGAGAGGAATTTGAAAAATCAGCAATTGGGAAATTGGCAAACCACAGTTTTCGGAATTGTGTTAGCAATACTCGTGATTATTGGGTTAAATTCCTTTATCATTATCAACCCAGGACAAGCAGGAGTGATCAGCATCTTGGGTAAGGCGAGAGATGGTGCTTTATTGGAAGGTATTCACTTAAAACCACCTTTTATCACCGTGATAGATGTATATGATTTGACGGTGCAAAAGTTTGAAGTACCAGCGGAAAGTTCCACTAAAGATTTGCAAAATTTATCTGCGAGATTTGCAATTAACTTTCGCCTCGACCCTATCAAGGTAGTTGAAGTCAGAAGGAAACAAGGAACATTAGAGAATATTGTATCGAAAATCATCGCCCCCCAGACACAAGAAGCATTTAAAATTGCCGCAGCCAGAAGAACAGTAGAAGAAGCGATTACCAAAAGAAGTGAATTGAAAGAAGACTTTGATAATGCCTTAGGCGATCGCTTAGACAAATATGGGATAATTGTGTTAGATACTAGCGTAGTTGATTTAGCATTCTCACCAGAATTTGCCAGAGCAGTCGAAGAAAAACAAATTGCTGAACAACGGGCGCAAAGAGCCGTTTATGTAGCACGTGAAGCAGAACAAGAAGCACAAGCAGATGTGAATCGCGCCAAAGGTAGGGCAGAAGCTCAAAGACTCTTAGCAGAGACACTCAAAGCCCAAGGAGGGCAGTTAGTTCTGCAAAAAGAAGCAATTGAAGCTTGGAAGACTGGCGGTGCTCAGATGCCCAAAGTCCTGGTTATGGGTGGTGACTCAAAAAGTGGCGTTCCCTTCATATTCAACCTTGGGAATGTCCAAAATCAACCGTAAAAGGGAGTGAGCATTAAATAACAAGCTCTAAAATTCTAAAATTTGCTCTCACCTCAGACAAGTTTTACAACACCTAGACGATTCCCAATCCAAAATCTAAAATCCAAAATGGTATAAGTTGGGCTAGTCCCAACTCAAACACAACAGAAAAACCAACAAGATAATAATCGAAGTTTATGTCAACCCCCAATCCTCAGAATCTCACCGCTGAAGAAGCGAAAAAATTACTGAACAAATTCAACTGTCTAGACATTGCCCCTATCCTCAAGCTATCAGAAAAAGTTGTAGTTCGTAATGCCTTAATTTTGCTCACCAAGCTTGCTGATTACCAAATTTTAGGAATTTGTGCTGATACAGCAGAAGAAGGAATATTGGCAATGAAGACCTATTCTTTGGCTTTGGGTTATGAACCACCAAACAATTTACTTACACCTGAAGGCCCAGTTTATATCAAATTAAATGGGAAAAATGGTTTGTGTTATCTCGATTCCTATGATGGACATCATCGTGGTGTATTAGTATCTTGCCAGTCTTATGACGAACAGGGAATCAACGAAATGTATGGACACCTTCCCTTGGATTTATTTGTATAAAATTCAGCAAATGTAGGTAGGGTATGAGCCTTGCCTACTCACTAATGAAAAATAATTAACTACTTCAATCTTATGAGTATTATTACACTACAATCAGTAAAAAAAGACTTTGGCATCAAGGAAATTTTAAAAGATGCTAGCTTTAGCCTTGATGCTACCGATAAAGTTGGTTTAATCGGTACTAACGGTTCTGGTAAATCAACCCTATTAAAAATGATCGCAGGTCTAGAATCGATTGATAGCGGTCAAATTTTAATCAACTCCGGTTCTAAAATTATCTACTTACCTCAGCAGCCAGATTTAGATGAAAATCACACAGTTTTAGAGCAAGTTTTCGCCGACAGTGGCGAACACATGGCTTTGGTAGGTGAGTATGAAGAACTTTCTGATAAATTGGTTCACTATCCAGATGATAGTCAACTAATGTCTCGCCTTTCTGCCGTAATGCAACGGATGGATACAACTGGTGCTTGGGAACTAGAAACAAATGCCAAAATCATCCTCACAAAATTAGGAATCTCTGACTTTGATGCCAAGATAAGTACTTTATCTGGAGGTTATCGCAAGCGCATTGCTTTAGCATCAGCCTTGCTATCAGAACCCGATGTTTTGCTCATGGATGAGCCGACAAACCATCTTGATGCTCTTTCTGTAGAGTGGTTACAAAGTTATTTAAATCGCTATCGCGGCGCACTTTTTCTCATCACCCACGATCGCTATTTTCTAGATCGAGTTACCAACCGGATCGTGGAAATCGACCGAGGCGACATTTACACCTATACAGGTAACTACTCATATTACCTGGAAAAGAAGGCTCTAGCTGAAGAATCTGCCGTAAGTAGTCAACGTAAACACCAAGGCTTGTTGCGGCGCGAGTTGGAATGGCTCAAAAAAGGGCCGAAAGCCAGAAGTACTAAGCAAAAAGCTAGAATTGACCGCGCTCATGCTCTGCGGGATACTGAATTTAAACAAGTTCAGGGTAAAGTTGATATTTCGACAGTTGGTCGTCGGATTGGCAAAAAGGTTATTGAATTAAATAACATTTCTAAAGCCTATGATGGACGCACCCTCATCAATAATTTTACCTACGAATTTAGCCCAGAAGACCGCATCGGCATTATCGGCGCTAATGGTGCAGGTAAATCCACTTTAATGGATATTATTACTGGTCAGGTTAAGCCAGATTCCGGGATTGCAGAAATTGGGACTACAATTCATATCGGTTATTTTGACCAGCATTCTGAAGAATTGCTCACAGCCTTAAACGAAAATCAGCGCGTGATTGACTACATCAAAGAAGAAGGAGAATTTATCAAAATTACCGATGGTACTCAAATTACTGCTTCCCAAATGTTGGAGCGGTTTTTGTTTCCTGGTAATCAACAGTATGCCCCAATTAGTAAACTTTCGGGTGGTGAAAAACGCCGTTTATTTCTGTTGCGGGTTTTGATGAGTGCGCCCAATGTCTTGATTTTAGATGAACCGACGAACGATTTAGATGTTCAGACATTGGCAGTACTAGAGGATTATTTAGAAGATTTTGTCGGGTGTGTAATTGTAGTTTCTCACGATCGCTACTTTCTCGATCGCACCATCGACACAGTATTTTCCTTTGAGGAAGGCGGTAATCTCCGCCAATATCCAGGTAATTACTCGATTTATCTGGACTATAAGAAGGCTGAAGAGGCACAGCAACAAGCTGCGAACACTAAGGAGAAGCCGAAAAATGTCGAAACCCAAAATGGTGCGGCTGCACCCAAGGATGTAGAGAATACCAAGCGGCGGAGGTTATCCAATTGGGAGAAAAAAGAATTTGAGCAGTTGGAAGGTAAAATTGCCCAGCTAGAAGCTGAGAAAGAAGAAACTGAGAAAACACTGGCGAATGTCTCACCGGGGAATTATAGCCAGGTGCAGAAATTGTATGATCATGTAGAAAAGCTCAAGCACGCGATCGATGTGGCGACTGAACGCTGGTTAGAATTGGCAGAGATAGAGTCTTAATAAGTAGGGTGTGTTGTCGCAAAGCGCAACGCACTATTTAAATATCTATTGCGGTGCGTTACGGCGTTCCGCCTAACACACCCTACCACTTTAAGACTCTTATTCCTCCCTTTTTAAGGGGAGTTAGGGGGGATCAACAAATATTTGATACTTCTCAGACATCCTCTATTCTTCGTCATCTTCTTGCTTGTATTCGTCTGTTTCATCACCAAACTTATGAGTACGGGAGTAGTCATCAACATCTATTTTTGAATCATTTTCAGCCTCAACTTCCTGCTTGCTTCCCTCTACTTCATCACCAAACTTATGAGTGCGGGAATAGTCGTCAACATCTATTTTTGAATCATTTTCAGCCTTAATTTCCTGCTTGCTTCCCTCTACTTCATCATCAAACTTATGGGTGCGTTCATGGCTGTCATTATTTTTAGCCTCAACTTTCTGCTTGCTTTCCTCTGCTGATTTATTTTCAGCCTGTTCCTTCTCCAGCTTTTTATCTGTGTAGAATTTTTCTGCTCCGCCTGGGTGATCGTTACCATCTTTGTTCCCCTTGACCACTAACAATAGAGGCACTTTAATATCTACATTATGTTTTTTAAGCTCCTCTAAAACTTGGAAAATGTGTTCTTCACCTGTGTGATAGTGACCAGTCTTGTTGCTAATCGCTTGAAGTTCACCGGATGAATCAGTCTTTAATTCACCTGCGCCTGCTACAGCACCACCAGCAAAGAAACTGGAATGATGGAATTGTCCAATTTTGTGCGAATTTGCATAAAATTCACCATTAGGATCCATCACATAGATAGCTGCACCTCTGCCCCAGAATGCCGTATACATATTGGTAGTATTGAAAGGCTTACCATTCTGGGAGAATTTACTGTTAATTGAGAGGTGGAATTGCTCCCGTTCTGGTTGAGTGGTTAGGTACTGAGTTTTGTAATTAGCAAACTGAGATTCATCTACTTCCTTCGTTGACGAATCTTTTAGTTTGAATCCTTGGTCTTCTAATTTGTTTAAATACCATGCTTTTAACGACTTTTTCCCCGCTATTTTCTTTTCGAGGAGTATTTTTCTTTGCTCGTTTAGATCCTCTAAATTTATTGATTCCTCAAGTTCTTTTAACTCATTTTCAAGTTTAATCAAATCTTCTATTGTTTGTTTGGCATTTTTTAGTACGGATTTCTCTGACGAGACAAACTCTTCATTTCCTTGGTTGATGTATTGATCTTCTACTTTTAGCAAATCTTTATAAAGTGAACTCTTGGCAATTTCATTTAGGTCTTGATCAGTACGAGGTATTGACGAGCGGATTTCACTTTCCTTTCTTCTTTTCTTGTCGTTAGCTTCCGCTTTTTCATAATCTTTATAAAAATTAGCTGCACCACCTGGGTATGTATCTGTTTGATTCATCAGAAAAAGTGGAATATTCAGATCTACTCCTTTATTCTTTAACTGAGTCAGTACCTGGAACATCTGATCTTGATCGGGTTGGTAATGACCACTTTTGTTGTTAATTTGCTTAAGAGATCCAGATGAATCTGTCTTTAGTTCACCCGCACCCGCCACAGCACCCCCAGCGAGGAAACTGGAATGGTGAAATAACCCAACTTTGGAAGAACCTGCATAGAATTCTCCATTTGGATCCATTACATAGAGTGACCATCCTCTACCTTGAAATGTAGTAAACATATTGGTAGTATCAAACTTCAGTTTATTCTGATATAGCTGACCGCCTGTAATAGTGAGACGAAATTGATTTTGTTCGTGTTCTGTTGTTAGATATTCGACTTTATATTTTGATACATCTGTTTCTAATTTCCCGGTGTCTGGATTGAATTTAATTTTTTGGTCTATTATTTTTTCCTTTAGCATTTTTATCCATTCTTCTTGTTCAGCTATTTCTTCTGGATTTTTTAATGTCTTTAGTTTTTCCTGTCTTTCAGATAAATCTTCTAAGACTGTGTTCATAAAAGTCTCTGTTGTCTTAGATGAACTTCTATATTCCTGACCGTATAGATCTTGATTTACTATCTTTGACAGGTATTTATAAGTTGATTGGTCAGCAATCTTGTCAAGGTCTTCTTTAGTTTTCGGTTTCTGCTTTTCAATCTCTTTAAATTTCAGTTCTTCCCATTTAGGAAGAACATCTTTCCACTCCTGATTCGTGTATTGAGGACTGTGGACAACTTCATCAATATTTCTCTGCTCTTTTATAGAATCAGTTAACAATTCCTTGATATCGTGAGTCTTTTTTCCTTTCTTGTGTTTATCAACATAAGTATTTGTCTTATTGAGAAGTATACCCAAGTAAGTTTTTATACTTTCTCCTTGTTCTTCTCTATTTCTTGAATCATCACTAATTACCCCATTGGCTTTGTAATGGGTATGGTAAGCATCAAGAGCAGTGAACACTTCTTGCAAATCTTTGTTTGGCTTGTTGAATAGCCCCATTAATTTTCTTTGACTGAAGTCAGACTTTAACTCGTTTGTAGTTCGCAAGCATTGGATACTCTGTGTTTGAGCCATACTAATAGCGGGTGAGTAAACTGGCGCTTGTTGATACGCTGGTGGTTTTATAGTGTCTCTTAATTTACCTTGAACAGTAGTTTCTCTTTGTACTGCGCCACCACTCTGCTGCACCACATGAGTCAATTCATGCGCCAACAATTCTTGCCCTCCCTGGCTCCTTGGCTCATACGTCCCCTGCCGAAAGAAAACATCCTGTCCCGTTGTAAATGCCTTCGCCTGTATCGACTGATTCAACTGGTTAGCTTGGGAACCAGTATGAATCCGCACTCCACTAAAATCTGCACCAAATGCCTGCTCCATCGGTACTCTGATGCTGTCAGCCAACGGCTGTCCACTACCCCTAGCCCGTTGTATGTCTGCTGACAAATTAGGTGATGCTGCCATACCGCCGCCTGTCACAGGTTGCACCATCGGCTTCATTTGCAGTTCATCTTCTTCATCAGGCAGTTCTTCCCGTTGCAGTGGAGGAGTTTCTCCCAAAGGTTTCATTTGTAATTGTTTTTTCTCTTCTTCAGGCAATTCCTTTTGCTGGATACTACCCTCTGATGTCATTCGCAATTCTTCTTCATCAGGCAATTCTTCTCGCTGAAGTTTCTCACTCTGTGGCTGATGAATCTTTTGCACCACCTGACGTGCTGTTGCGTCAGCTTCCTGCTCATACTTATCTCCAGGCTCCCCAATCGTCAGTTTTTCCTGAATTAGTGTTGGTGTATCTGGTCTTCTTAGTGGAATATTGGCAAAGTTATGACTAAATTGAGTTGCGTGTTCCAGTCGAGAATTCAATAATCCATCCATCTTGGCTTGCAATACAGTCAGCCGTTCCTGCCCCTCTGGTGTAATCGTCTTATGCTTGGCCTGTAACTCCAGTCTCGTTGCCTCCATTTTTTGCTCTGTAAAGGCAACATCATCTATGTCTGTTTGCAATTTGGGTGAAACTGATACTTTTTGAATTTGGCTCCCAAACGGTCTATACGCCAATTGAAGGTTTTTTTCTGGTGCTGGAGAATTGGAAAAGATGGATGAGGAAGTTTTTGGCAATTTCATATTTTCCCTTGTTTTTACAACTTTTTTATTTGCACAGCCGCGCCAGTTATTTTAAAGAGATATGCAAGACTTTGGTTGCGTTGAGTTTGATACCATTGATACCAGGCTCAACCTCTTTAAGATAGACAAAATTTGTGAAATCAGATACGTTAACTCTGTTGCTATACTTACGTTTACGATCGCGTGGCTTTTTGCTTTTTTTAACTATAATCCCTCTTTGGTCACTCTGGAAAGACAAAAATACTATGCCCAATCTGAACCTTAGACAAAATCATAAATTGAGCGATCGCATTCTGGTTTGGTCATTAAGATTAGTTGATAAGAAAAAATATACGGTAAAAATACTTAGAAATTATTCACTGCTGAAATTAACAAATGAAGAATTATAGCAATCCTGAATCACTTGTGAGAAACAAGATTCCCAATTTCTTTGAGAAGTCGGGAATCTGCGGCTTGCAATTTTCACAAATTAAATAGGATTGCTATATCTATTCGCACTTGCTCTCATTTGCTGCAAGATATTAAAGTATTGTTTCCAGTTATCTTTGCATTAGGGGGTCAAACAGCAACGGCAGAAATTGCCCGTGCGATTCAGGCTTGTGGGGTACAACACAGCAATTGGATTTGCCTAACTTGCGATCGCGATCGCCCTTCCATAAAATGCGATCGCCTATATCGGTTTTTCCTACAGAATACTACGCGATCGCCTAAGTTGAGCTTTGCTTACGCAGCGATATCTAGCAATAAATCACTTTGCGTCTACGCACTCCCCAACAAACTGGAGCAATCTCACAACTTACGGGAGTGGTTCCACAACTTATGGGAATGGTTCCACAACTTATGGGAATGGTTCCACAACTTATGGGAATGGTTCCACAACTTATG